>DATNPC010000054.1:0-9525 GCA_036703375.1 Allocoleopsis sp. | reverse complement strand
AAGAAACGCCAATAGATTAAAAATCAGCGAGTCTATCGGGATACTCACAGCATTAGAACTGATGACTTTCAGCATCCAAGAGCGATCGCGCAATCGCTGATAAACCTCCGTGTCCGCTGTTTCTGAAAGTACGATCGCGCTGAACGAGGCGACGACAATTCGATAGGGTACGCCAAGTACCACTGATTCAAGCACACTCAGAACAGCAGCGAGGAAGATTATCTGGTACACCCGCTTTCTACCGTATCGGTGTAAGATGTCCCGCTGGGTGAACGTAACACCAAAGATAAATGTCCCTACTGCCACTTGACCAAAGATAGGTAGGGGAAAAAACCAAGTCGCCGTATAATTAGCCGCTAATACAGCAGTGATGTATATGAGGGCAGGAATTAGCAAGTTCTTAAAAATGATGAATTAGAAATTATGAATGATGAAGTGACTTCTTCAACTCAATTCATAATTAAATTTAGCGCTCCTCAGTTAAGGGCTATTATCCATTTTTATCGCGGCTGAATCACCCGTGGTGCGGCCACAGCCATCAAGGGATACTGTTCGACGGCTGACAGATCGTAAAAACCCGACCAAACCGCCAGCAAGCGATCGGCTTGTTGCAGCGTCTTTACAGTAACATCGAGCTGATTGGCCGCCAGCCGCCAACCAATCGGAATACCAATGATACTGTTATAAGCACCCGCTAAAGCCCCCGCGATCGCAGCAACAATCTGACATTGGGAACCAGTCCGAATCGCACGAGTGACACAGAGGCGAAAATCTTCTGGAGTACTGAGAAAGCAGTAAAAAGCAAGAGCGATCGATAGGTAAGAACGATGCGATTTCTCGCCGCTAAGCTGAACCGTTCGCCGCAACTGAGTCAGCGTTTTATCTAATCCTGCCCCTTGCTCTACTAAAATTTGTACCTCTTCGAGCAGTTGTACCAAAGGGGTTCGATCGCTTTCCAGATATTCTAAGATTTGAGGAATTAAGGTGACAACATCGAGCTTTTCTGTCAGAGCAAGCGCGATCGCAAATGCTACAGCTAACGCACCATCCGATGCTTCAGCATCATGCAGCCACATCGAAGTTGCCTTTTGCAGTTGTTGCCGTAACTGAATGCGATCGTCGTGAAAGAATAATGCGATCGGTAGTGTCGCCACCACTGCCTCGCTACTACTAGCCGTTGTCTTTAACAACACTAGAGACGGTTGCGTTCGTTCGCATTCCAGCACCCAATCATCTACATCGAGTCGGCCGCAGCGAGTTAAACTCTCGCTGCCACAGGTGGCAATTTGGCTCCAGTTGCAAAGCATTTTACCAGCGCGATCGCCTTCAGCATGAGGAGATGCGATCGCCGTTTTATCCCCAACTCGCACAATCCCACCACGATTAGTAATACTTTCTCCAACAAAGCTGCCTAGCAAGGCACCTCGAAACCGACTCAACAGTGAGTACCGCATCAATTCCTTCTGGGGTGAACAACTCTCCCGTACTCCCGCCCTAGTATGGCAAAAATTCATAGGCTAATGACCTATCTCCAGCCAGACGCCGCAGATCGACGGCTAGTCTATGATGCTTTTAAAAAACTGGCAACTGTTCACTGTTCACTGCTCACTGCTCACTGAAAGGAGATGACGCTCGAACACCCATGCTAAATGTTAGCCAAATCATTGCTCATCAAACTGACACCATCATGCAGCAGTGGATTGCAGAAGTCCGTAAAGACTGCCGGATTGAAAGCTCTGCCCATGTGTCTGATACAGCTTTAGGTGATTCTCTGCCTCGACTGCTCAAATCCATGGCAGCGGTACTCGCTCGGCCGCAGGGAGACTTCAAAGATATTGCTGAAGGAAGTTTAGAACACGGTAGTTTACGAGCCAAACAAGGCTATGATGCCGATGAAATTGCCCAAGAGTATGGTCTTTTGCGTCGAGTGATTTTTTCGGTGTTAGCGCCTCACTGCCTCCAGGGTTCTCCTGAGGAAATTATTCAAACGTTTATTCAGATCGATACGGTGTTAGATGAAGCCATTTCTCTGTGCTTTAAAACCTATATGCAGGAGCGTTTGCAGGAATTAGAGCAGATTCAAAGTCAGCTAACCTTGACAAACCTAGAACTGACTCGTCTGTTTGAAGCCAGCAAACACCAGATTTCTTACCTCGCCCATGAGTTAAAAACACCGCTCACATCGGTGATTGGTTACTCAGAACTGCTCTTACGGCTGCAACAACAAAATCTCAACGCTGACTCCACGTCTACTAGTATTCGCAGTATCGAGCGAGTCCTACAAGGAGGGCGACATTTACTCCACATCGTCAATGACGCTCTGGAACTATCCCGCTACGATTCCGCTCAAATCGAACTTAACCTAGAATCGATTGATGTCTGTCACGCGATCGCAACTGCCCAAGAAGCGATCGAGCCACTCGCCCAAGCTAAAGGGTTACAGCTTAAACTTGCGTGTGAAAACGCTCCCTCTCAAGTTCTCACAGACCCTTTTCGCTTGCAACAAATTCTCACGAATCTTTTAAGCAATGCCGTGCGCTATACAGAGGCTGGCTTCATTCAGGTAAGTTGCCAAACGCGATCGCATGATCGATGGTCGGTTGCTGTTACTGACACTGGCATCGGCATCGCCCGAGAAGATCGAGAGCGTATATTTGAACCCTACTCGCAAGCTTTTTTTAACAAAGGGCGTCAGCATCGAGAGGGTACGGGTTTAGGGCTAGCCATTGTTTCCCGTCTCGTCAAGTTACTCCAAGGTGAAATTCACCTAGTTTCGGAAGTCGGAGTTGGCTCTACGTTCACCGTCACCTTTCCCCGCGCTATCCCAACCAACAACTCAACCAATCTCTAATCAAAGAAGTTTGAGTGAGGAATGTGAGCCTCATTGTGAGGGGCGCTTTAGCGCCTACTACAAACAAGATTTTATTGAGGTTAATTCAACTCAATCCACATTCCTCAGCCGCTGTCCAATTTTCGTAAGTGGTGCACTAGAGCCTGTAAACCTAATCGATAACTTTCGGCACCGAACCCACTAATCTGCCCGATCGCAACAGGTGCAATAAACGAATGATGCCGAAAGGCTTCGCGCTGATAGATATTACTGAGATGAACTTCTACTGTAGGAATCGCGACTGCTGCTAAGGCATCACGTAGAGCAACGCTGGTATGGGTGTAGGCACCGGCATTGATCAAAATTCCTTGATGTTGCCCTAGGGCTTCATGAATTGCATCGACTAGGACACCTTCATGATTGGATTGCCGTGCAAAAACTTTGGCTTGTAGCTTCTGCGCGTCTTGCTCCAACAGTTGGTTAATCTCGTCTAGGGTTACTGAACCATATATTCCCGGCTCGCGACGTCCCAGTAGGTTCAAGTTAGGACCGTGCAGAACCAGGATGCTTAAAAGGCTCGAGTTAGGATTAGACACGAGAACTGACTATCGACGGCGACGCCCTGGGTCATTAACAGGGATGGGAATCGGCTCGGGTTCCGGTTGCACTTCAGGCCCTAGAAGGGTTTCGATGAGCTTGCGTGCCCATTCTTTCAGCTTTTCCAGCACCTTTTCTATATAATCCATTAAACAGAAAGCTCCTGTGAGACAACCTGTATTTTCTTTAACAACAGGACAAGCGTAGACGTTAACTCGTATTACTTCTTTCATCGGAAGTTTGGAGGTATTAGCTTGCCCGAGCAGTCTTCATGTTACAGACACTGTCTGAGAAAAAAAGCCCCTAGTGTTGCATTTTCTTATTAATTCTAAGACTAGCACACTCCAGAAAAGCATTTCCATCTCACCCGAGGAAGGTAGAGTAGAAAAATTTGGTCAAGGCGGTGTCTTACATCTATCTTCAGTTATAAGTTAACTGATTTCGCCTAGCTCGTCACCTTCCCAATTAATTAATCCTTTTGCTCGCGTCTGGCAATCAAGCTGCGCCGAAGTTGGTCGAGGGCATTACAGGCGCTAGCGTGTCGAATGGCATCGCGGCTGCGGTTTTCACCGAATTGATACTTGAAGCACTCTACAGTCCCATCCGGTTTGGCTAAACCAATGTAAACCAGACCAACTGGCTTAACTTCTGTACCCCCACTCGGGCCTGCAACGCCTGTAATACTCAATGCCCAATGTGTGGAAAGACGCGATCGCACTCCTAGCGCCATCTGCTTCGCCACAGGCTTACTCACCGCACCCACTCGGTATAAATCGGACTGACTCACGCCCAGCAACGACGCTTTCACCGAGTTGTCATACGCAATCACGCCGCCCAAAAAGTAATTGGAACTTCCCGGCACGCTCGTGATTGCACTTCCCAGACCTCCACCCGTGCAAGATTCAGCTACACTCAAGGTCTGATCGGCATCCATCAACAGTTGACCCACAACAGACGATAGGGTGTCAGAGTCTGTACCAAAATAATCGATACCGCCAATTTGCCGTAACTGCTGCGCTACAGGTTCGATCGCTTCGTCGGCTTCAGCTTGCGAGGGCGCACGGGCTGAAACTCGCAATCTGACTTCACCTCGAGACGCGTAGGGAGCAACCGTGGGGTTCGGTAAGTTAAGAAAGGGCGCAACTTTTTCCGCTAAGGCTGATTCTCCAATTCCCCAAAATCTGAGAGTGCGACTGTAGATAATTTCTCGACCCCAGCCTTGACCTTTGAGATAAGGCACGGCAGTCTCCCGCCACATCTGCTGCATCTCACTGGGCACGCCAGGAAAGGTAAGAATTGTTAAGCCGGGGCGGGGTTGCCAAATCATGCCAGGGGCAGTACCACCTGGGTTGGGTAACACTTGGGCCCCTTTGGGGATAAGCGCTTGCTTGCGGGTACTGGGTGTCATTTCCCGCCCACGCGCTGCAAATTTCTTGGCAATGTCATCTAGTACGTCTTGTCGTTCCACTAGAGGTGCGCCAAAAAAGTCAGCTAGGGTTTCCGTCGTGAGGTCATCGGGGGTTGGGCCCAGGCCGCCTGTAAAAATTAGGATACTACTGCGATCGCATGCGATCGCCAATACCTCTTGCAAACGCCCTGGATTATCTCCCACAACGGTTTGATAGTAGTGAGGAATCCCCAAATCGGCTAGCTCAAGCGCTAAGAACTGGGCATTGGTATTGAGGATATCCCCCAAAAGCAACTCGGTTCCCACGCAAATGATTTCTGCACTCATCAGATTTTAGAGTTTAGATTTAGACTTTAGATTTCAAAGTTCCCATCCAAAATCCACACCATACACCACGCAAAACGCTTTCAGGAAGAGGTGCGAGACTCTTGCCAGACTTGCTTATGGTCAACTCAAAGAGTTCGGGAAGAGAAAAAGCGGGGGTAAAAGTGAATAGGCAATGGGTCATAGGATTGTATGCCCTATTACCCATTACCTATTACCCCTTACCTAAACAAGACTGGGTACGGGAATCCTGAGATGAGGATACAACGGGAAGCGATCGCATAATTGGGCTACCCGACGCCGACAGTCCGCCGCTACGGTTTCGTCCTCTGGACTGAGCAAGCGATCGGCAATAATATCTGCAATCTCAGTAAACTCTGCCACGCCCAATCCTCGTGTGGTCATTGCTGGCGAACCCAACCGCAACCCACTAGTCACAAACGGGGACTCGGGATCGAACGGTACCGTATTCTTATTGGCAGTGATATTAATGCCACTCACCAATTGGTCAGCCCGTTTGCCCGTCATGCCAATCGAGCGCAAATCCACCAACATGAGATGGTTATCCGTCCCGCCAGAGACAATCTTGAGTCCCCGTTTTTGCAGTTGGCTGGCCAATGCCTTAGCATTTTCCACAACGCGAGCGGAATACTCTTTGAAGGCAGGTGTCAGCGCCTCGCCAAAGGCGACGGCCTTAGCTGCAATGACATGCTCTAAAGGCCCACCTTGAGTGCCAGGAAACACCGCCTTGTCTAGTTTCTTACCCAATTCGGCATCGCGGGTGAGAATCAATCCACCTCTAGGCCCGCGCAGCGTTTTGTGCGTAGTAGTTGTGACAACATCACAATGGGGAATGGGGTTGGGGTGATGCCCTGTAGCCACTAAACCAGCGATATGAGCAATATCCGCGAGTAAGTAAGCCCCTACTTCATCCGCAATGCTTCTGAATTTTTCAAAATCAATAATGCGCGGATAGGCAGAGTAGCCGCAAATAATCAGCTTGGGTCGATCTTTGAGCGCTTGTTCTCGCACGAGATCGTAGTCCAGTTGCTCGGTTTCGGGACTCACCCCATAGTGACAAACTTTGAACCATTTCCCCGACACGTTAACTGGCGAACCGTGAGTGAGGTGTCCGCCATGGGATAAATCCATGCCCATAATCGTGTCTCCCGGCTGCAAGAGTGCCAGGAAGACAGCGAAGTTAGCTTGAGCACCGGAATGGGGCTGTACATTAGCATGAGCGGCACCAAACAACTGCTTGGCACGGTCAATCGCTAGCTGTTCGACTTTGTCGATGAACTCACAACCGCCGTAGTAGCGCTTCCCAGGCAATCCCTCAGCATACTTATTCGTCAACACCGAGCCTTGAGCGGCCAGTACGGCTGCTGAGGTGAAGTTTTCACTGGCAATCAGTTCTAAATGGTCGCGCTGGCGCTGGAGTTCTTCGCCCAGACATTCAGCGACAGCTGGATCGGTTTGAGCCAGAATATCTAAGTTAGTTTCAGTCACTTAAGTTAATTCCTAGAGACGTTCTTCGGTTAAGTTCGTGTCTTAGGTCAGCTGCCGCACCCTGTAGACACTGCTGCAGAAGCGATCGGACAATGTGGCCTATACGTGGTTTGAACCAACGATCTTAACCCTGTTTTTCCCCTAACCGGGAGTCAAATCCAGAACCTTTATTAAATTTTGTTGAGCGAGCGATTGCGAGACGTTAAGGTGTGTGTTAAAACACCGTCTGCGCGATCGACCTCACTTAAGATAGAACTAACAGCCTTAAGAAACAACCGGAGGAGATAGATGTTAGTCATTATGATGGACGAGCAAATACTTTCCCCAAATCAAATTTGTCAAGGCTGTTTGCTCGCAGACCAGAAGGGTCAACCCCGCTGGCGTCAAGGCAAACTTGGCTGTGGTCACGTCGTTCCCAAGCTCGGTCCTCATCAACCAGACCAGTATGAATGTGAGATGGGTTTTCGGATTGCTCGCATTGAATAAGCGCTCAAGATGAGTCGTCAGTAAAAATCTAATTGGTTGTGGGCAATGTAGCGCATAGAGAATTATCAAGCGCAGGCAGAGCGATGGATATATGACTGGTCTTGCTCAAGCAGCGATCGCTTTTTATTAGGCTAGGGGTAATAATCTTGGTGCCGCTGGTGACAGCTAAGTAGCCGTTGCGAACTACCTACACCAGAACGAATGAAAAGTCTTATGCCTTCTGCCCTCTGCCTTATCTCGTAACATGGAGGATGAGAGCTGCCCCTAACCCACGAGCAGTAAGGGAAGGAGTATCAGCTGCGCTATCGTAGAACATAGTTAGGAGCGATCGCGATCCACATCCCTATCCATAAATTACTAAGGAGAACGCACGATGACTTGGCGTGGGACAACGACCGTTAAAGATAGAGTTTTTGCTTGCCTTCCTTATCTTCTGCCGTTAATTTCAGCTATACCCTTCGGTACTTTTTTATTTCGACAGTTTCCCGCGTTACAGCTGCTTTTGCTGCCATTACAACCAGTATTATTCATTTATAACGCCATTCCTTTTGCTGGATTAGTCGTTTTTTTCCTATTGTTCTTGTTAGTGGTGAGAAATGAAAGAATTGCTCATTTCATTCGTTTCAATACGATGCAAGCAATTCTTTTGGATATTGTTTTAGTGTTACTCAGCTTGGTTTTAGAGATTGTGCTGAAGGCAGTGCAGTTCAACTTGCTCACAGAAACATTGGTGAATATTGTTTTCCTCGGCACACTAGCTGCTTGTGGGTACTCAATTGTTCAGTCCATCCTCGGACGTTATGCAGAAATCCCCGCCCTCTCAGAAGCCGTGTACGCTCAAGTCCGTTAAGCACAATTAGCGTTTAGACCCTTTGACAGAGCTTATAGACCAACATCCTGCCAAAGCTTGTTATAGAGTCAAAACGCATTTAGGCTATGGCGTGACGGGTGCAGAGCGGGCGATAACTGCGTTTTCTAGCTCCCCAATGCCTTCAATTTCAACGCGAACGCGATCGCCAATTTGCATTGGTCCCACCCCTTCAGGCGTGCCAGTCAGAACCACATCTCCAGGCAGGAGCGTCATGACTTGAGAAATGTAGGACACAATCACTTCAGGAGAAAAGACCATCTGATTGATCAATGCTGATTGTACAGGTTGAGAACCATCATTCAAAAAAGTCTGTATCCTTGCTCCAGGATTCAGTTCTCGCACAATCCAAGGACCGAGCGGACAAAAAGTATTAAATCCCTTGCCCCTCGTCCATTGCCCATCCTTCTTTTGTAAATCGCGAGCTGTCACATCGTTAGCAATGGTATAGCCCCAAATTTTACTCTGAGCTTCTGCGGGTGTACAGTCCGTACAAGGAGCGCCAATCACGAGTGCTAGCTCTCCCTCATAGTCTACTCGTTGCGACTGAGGCGGATATTGAATTTCTCGACCCGAAGCCGTGATGGCCGTTGGAGGTTTGAGAAACAACATGGGTTCTTCAGGAACTGGCGTTCCCATTTCTGCGGCGTGGTCGGCATAATTTTTCCCCACAGCAACAATTTTCGTTGGAGCACAGGGCGCAAGCAACTCGTAGCTGCCCGGTTCCAACTCTAAATCAGTCGGTTGACCTTGCAACCAAGGCGGTGCATCGAGAACTTGAATGCTGCGTGTCAGTTGCAACAGACCATAGTAGGTTTGGCCTTGGTTGGATTTGATGCGGACGTAGCGCTGTGCCATACTTTTGCTCCTTGCTGCCTCAACGAAAGTAGTGTGATTTGTCTTAGAGATGTGGATTGTTCCTCGTCGCTAGCTAGAATTAATAGCAGAAAGTTGTAAGATTTGAAGTCCTTGCTTCTTCCTTTAGATGGACAGATACCCCGATGGGTGCTGTCCATCTAAGCGTGAAGGAGCCAAGTTGTCCAAAAGGAGATTAGCACCTGTGTCCGAAAATTACGAAATGATGTACATCCTGCGCCCTGATTTGGGAGAAGAACAGGTAGACCAAACGATCGCAAAATACGAAAACCTCCTACGAGAGCAAGGCGCAGAGGATATCCAGATTCAGCATCGCGGCAAACGCCGTCTCGCCTACGAAATCAAACGGCAGCGCGAAGGCATTTATATCCAGATGAACTATAAAGCTCCAGGTACTCACGTTGCACCCGTTGAGCGCGCAATGCGCCTGAGTGAAGAAGTCATTCGCTATCTGACGCTCAAGGAGGAAGTCCGCGCAGCAGAACCCGAACCGGCTGAAGCAGCCAGCTAATCTGACAGCCCTTCAAGGAGCTTGGATTGATTGACCCTTAGTCCTAAGCTGAATAGCACTGACTTAAGCCCTGAACTAAAGTTCGGGCTAAAAGCTAAAACCCGTTAAAACGGGTT
>DATNPC010000053.1:0-9588 GCA_036703375.1 Allocoleopsis sp. | reverse complement strand
TAGGAAATCGCTTCATCACCATTGCTATCGTTGCTATGGTTCTGTACTGGCACAGTACCCGGTAAGGGTAAGGGACAGCAGTTGACATCATTTAAGCAAACTTTACCCCACTGGAGAGCCCATCGTACCAGTGCTACCCGGTTATCTGTCGATGTCTTCGTGAGGATGTTGCTGATATGGTTATCAACCGTTCGCTTACTGATTTCTAGCTGCTGGGCAATCTCTTGATTGGTTAAACCAGCGGCTACCAGCTCTATAATTTGTACTTCGCGGTCTGAGAGCGACGCGGGGGTATAAGACTCGCCACCAGTCATAGGTATTTTGCCCTTGGTATATCTACTCACCATTTTACGAAATTGTATAGAATCAGCACCTGAGAGACCAAAGCAGGGAAATCCATCCAGTTAGTGGGTTCAAGGGCTTCCTGTCAACCCCTATCCGGGTGATGATGGTATCAATCTTGACCGGAAAGGATTCACTCCTGACTAAGGCGAAAGTTCTCAACAAATTAAGTATATATACGTGAGTAAAAATCTCTACTCTTTTCTGGAAGTTTAGGTGAAATTAGGATTAAGATTTGAGAACTAGGCTACTCTACCGATTAGCTGGAGGGATTAAGAATAAAGATGTTCTATACGGTCGCTGCGTTCCCCAAAGACATCGATTTCCTTTTCCGTATCCACAAGATCGGGTTTTTGCCTACCGCTTACTTTCGTTAACCTCTCTTCCTCTTTCTCGCATCCTTGCCCCGTTTCAGGGAAAATTCTTTGGCAATGGTGAAGTGCAGGGGAGAAAGGTCATGCCTCTGGTAGTCTGAAAACAGTCTAGATGGATGCAACTGTGACCAATCCTCGTGTACTCTGCCTTGGTGAAATCTTATTTGACCTTCTAGCCGATCAGCTAGGGCGATCGCTTGAACAAGTTGAATCCTGGACGCCTTACCCAGGAGGCGCTCCAGCCAATGTAGCCTGTGCGTTAGTGAAGCTGGGAACCCCTACTGGCTTTATCGGTTGTGTCGGAGAGGATGAGCCAGGAAATACGTTAGTCCAACTCTTGCAAGATATCGGCGTCGATAGTACTGGCATCCAGCGCCATCCCACTGCACCCACGCGACAAGTTTACGTAGTGCGTGCGGAGAATGGAGAGCGCGAATTTGCTGGGTTTGGCGAGTTGGACACGTCGCAATTTGCCGACGCCTTTCTCCAAACGTCCAAGTTACCGGAGTCCTTATTTGAAGATGCGGATATTTTTGTCTTAGGAACTCTGGAGTTGGCGTATCCCCAAACGCGCGAAGCAATCTACAAGGCACTAAAACTGAGCGAACAGTACGATGTCAAAGTCTTTATGGATATCAACTGGCGTCCCATGTTTTGGCCGAACCCTGATGATGCCAAGCCACTGATTCAGCAATTGTTGAAGAAAGTCGATTTCCTCAAAGTAACGAAGGAAGAAGCCGAATTATTCTTTGATACTACCGATGCAGGTGCGATCGCGCATCGCCTGGGTTCGATCGAAGGTGTCTTAGTCACCGATGGGGGCAAAGGCTGTAATTACTGCCTGAGCGATTGGGAAGACAAGTTTCCTGCGTTTTCCGTAGACACCAAAGATACGACGGGTGCGGGCGATGGATTTGTCGCGGGTTTTATTCACCAACTATCCCAGCAGGGACTCAACAAGAGTTTTGCTACAGCCGAAGCGGCGAAGGCCGTGATTCGATATGCCAGTGCAGTCGGGGCTTTAACCACATTAAAGCCAGGTGCGATCGCAGCTCAACCCACCGTTTCAGAGGTAGAAGCATTTCTCAAAGAGAGAGGGTGAGGGTTAGCCAAGTGGAGACCGACCAGCCTAAACTTTCAATAGTCAGTCTGTCTAAAATCGACTCTTGAATACCTACCCTTCCCAAACCCCTTTAGGGAACAATCCTCAACGTTCTGGTAACCCGCGCCTGCGAAGCATCATCGCCAGCCAAATTGCCGCAGCGCCGAACCAGCGGATTACCTTTGCCCAATTTATGGACTTGGCGCTGTATCATCCAGAACAAGGTTATTACGCCACGGGTGCAGTCAATATCGGCTCGGAGGGCGACTTTTTTACCTCACCTCATCTCGGTAGAGACTTTGGTGAGTTACTCGCCGAGCAGTTTGCTCAAATGTGGAATATCTTAGGATGCCCTAGACCCTTTACGTTAGTAGAAATGGGTGCAGGTCAAGGGCTCCTTGCCGCCGATGTGCTTCATTATCTATATCGGCAATACCCTGACTGCTTTGATGCGTTGGACTACATCATCGTTGAAAAAGCCGCAGGGCTGAAGCAACAGCAGCAGCAGTTACTCCAGAAATTGAAGCTGCCGACGAAGTCATTACCCCTTCGCTGGTTGTCCTTAGAAGAAATACCAGAAAATTCCATTACAGGGTGCTGTTTCTCCAATGAGCTGGTAGACGCCTTCCCGGTGCATCAAGTCGTCAAAGAAGACGGACAACTGCGGGAAATCTTTGTCACAACAGCCGATAGGGTAGGAGTCAGGAGTCAGGAGTCAGGAATCAGTAGGGAAGACTCAGTTGTTCAACCTCCTCAACCTGAGAACAATCCACAATCGAGCAGTGCTGCTGGCAATGAAATTAATTTTGTGGAGGTAACAGATGCTCTTTCCACACCTAAACTGAAGGAATATTTTGATGCGATCGCGATTAACTTGATGTCGGATGCCTATCCGGACGAGTATCGCACTGAGGTGAACTTGGCAGCATTCGACTGGCTAAGTGCTGTCGCGTTGCGGTTAAAACGGGGCTTTGTGTTAACGATTGACTACGGCTACTCCGCCGAGCGCTATTACTTGCCATCACGCCATCAGGGAACATTGCAATGCTACTACCAGCATCGGCATCATAACGATCCGTTTTTATATGTTGGACAACAGGATATCACGGCTCATGTCAACTTTACTGCTCTGGAGCGTCAGGGCGAAGCGTGTGGATTGCAGAAAGTTGGTTTCACGCAACAGGGATTATTTCTGATGGCATTGGGATTAGGCGATCGCATTGCAGCGCTTTCCTCCGCCGATACGGCTCGCGGTCAAGAAATTGCTGGGGCAAAAGACCTCGTTGCTATTATGCAGCGTCGTCAAGCTTTACACCAGCTATTCGACCCGATGGGACTAGGAAACTTTGGTGTTTTAGTTCAGAGCAAGGGATTAACAGCCGAGGAACAACAGAAACCTCTTAAGGGTTTAAGCGTACCGCCGATGCTGTAACGGAGTTCCAAATCAACGCGAAATGTAACGCTTGAGAAAGACGATGACAGAAGTTCAGTGCCTCAAAATTCGTTTTCGCCGGGATAAAACAGAGGATGCCGTGCGCTGGGTACAATCTTTGAAAGAACGCCAAGACGAAGTTGCCGAGTTACTCGATGCTGAGGGCGTCCGGATCGAATCCCTATTTCTCGAACGCTCTGGCAACGACGTGTATCTTTATCAGTACGTTCGTGCCAATAGTTTAGAGCAAGCCTACGAAGCTTTTATGCGATCGCAAAGCCAAATCAGCATAGAAACTCGTGAGTTTATGGAGGGAATGTGGGAGGATGGTCAAACTCTTGAATTGGTCGCAGATTTTGAACGTTCTGCCGACATTAAAGATAATTAGGGAAAAAAGCGATGTCTAAAACAACAATTAGGGTAGTTGCTCGTGTTGTTGCACTTCCTGAAAAAGTAGACGAAGTTAAGTCAATTTTGTTGGCACTGATTGAGCCGACACGCCAGGAAAAGGCTTGCATAACTTACGAGCTTTTGCAAAATCAAGCCGACCCAACTGACTTTACATTTGTAGAAGAGTGGGAGAGTCAGGAATTGCTGAACGAGCATCTCAACTCGCCACACCTCGCGCAAGCCAGTTCCCAGTTAAATGGTTTGATAGCTGCTGAACCAGATATTCGGGTTTATCAATTGCTGGCGTAGGCTCTCAATTAAATTATCAATTATTCCCATCCATAACAGCCTGTTTGGAGTAGGCGCTTGAGCGCCCATCACAAGAGGACTACAGTCCTCACTGCAAACTTCTGCATAGTTTGATTCTATTATCGGACATCATATCACTTCACTATTCGGAGCTGGATGACTGCTGCTGATAAGCGAGATATACAGCTTCTAGAAATCGATGAGCCGTAGTTTTTTCCGGCACTTTTTCTAAAGCAATAATATCTTTGATCTGATGAGCTAACTGTCGGCTTAACTCACTTCTTGCTTGAGATATCATGGTCGGGCTTCGCTGTAAATACTCTCGAATGACTGCAAAGTCTTCCGGTAGTAATCGAGATAGATCGGCTTCTCCCTGTAACTGCTTTGCCAAGGTTTTTGACTCCTCAGATAGCACGAAATTTGCAGAAGAAACTGGGCGTTCTTCTTGAACTACCAGCGTTCCAGCGACCCAATCTCCCAAACGTTTTTCTCGCTTACCCAACGCGATTAAAAAGACTCCCAAAAAGAAGATGTCATCAATTGGTCGCAGCAAAGCGCGAAGGGTTGATTGCTGTAAACTAATGGGTCTACCATCATCGCGAATTACGCGAATCTTAACGTAGCGCTTACCTGGGGTTTGACCTTGCCATAACGCTTCAAAAAAAACAAAGTAACCCACATAAATAAAGAAGCCAATGAGTAGCTCAATCGCGATTAGCCATAACCATAGGCGATTGCTATTCCCGATCAAATTCTCGGCAAGTTCTGTCAGTTGAGTCGATAACAATAACCAAATCAGGAAAAATACCAGTAGGATGAAGCCCAGAACGATATAGTCGATTAATAAGGCATAGGCTCGATTACCAATTCCTGCTAGGGTAAATTCCAGTTCAACGCTTTCTGGCGTTTGGAGAATAACTCGGTTAAAAAATCGCATAGAGTTGGGCAAAGCGCGAGGATTAATGGGAGAGTTCTTAAGGAACATTCCAGGTTACGACATCGAATCGCGTATCTGCAACCCTAAACCTTCTCGACGACTCCGTAAGTCATAGTAAACGACAGCTTTGATAGCTTGCCAAAATGGTAATATGAAAATTCCACCTACTGAACTGGTGATAAAAGAAATCAAATAAACAATCCAGTAAAGGGTAGAACCTTGCTCAATTTGCAAGAGGAAGATTTGTGGAATATAACTCGTTACAGCCACAATGGGTAAAGACACTAAAAAAGCTACCAACACAATTCCTTGGATGTGGCGAACTGAGTTTTTAGTTAACTCCCAACTGCGATTAATACTTTGCGCGCCATTGGTATTCTCTTCAACAGCTAGTGGCACCTCTGCTACAATCCAACGAGAAACAAACCAGATCAATCCGAAAAGGAATGCGAGTATACCAACAATAGCTACTATCGCAAATATAACAGCACCTACCAGGGGATTTCCAAATACACTATTCGAGATGAATATTGCACCAAGTCCCACGATGACAATGATGAAATAGGTCGGAATAAAAAGTCCTAGATAAATTCCAAACAGCATTAGACCAACCTGGAAAGCAATCCTAAAAAATGACCATCGACGGGAATTGGTATAGCTGCGGGCAGTCGTCACGCTTTCAGGTTTGCTAATTAATTCACCAAAAGCTAAACGAGCAATCAACCCAGAGATGGCGAAGTATTTCGCCCACCCATAGATAGGAACTAGAATCCAGAGGTAGGCAAATAGAGCCAGCCGAAGATATGTTTTGAGATGAGATCGATAGAGGACAAGCGCAGCACTGACAACATTGCCAATACTGAGCGGTCCCATGGGTTGGCGGAGGCTCGGATTGGTGGACATGAGTTGATTTCTCCAAGTGCCGGAGGCGCGAATAATATGGCTATCTTAACCAGGTCTCGAAAAATCTCTAGGGAAATTTTATGAATATTAAACGTTGGATTGCGCGACGAGAACCGAACTGGAAACGGTTGGATGCTCTATTGAGTCAAGTGGAAAAAAAAGGTCTTAAGTCGTTGCAGGCTGCTGAAATTAGAGAATTAGCCAGTTTATACCGTTCGGTCTCAGCAGATTTAGCGCGGGCACGGACGAATCAGGTGGGGCATATCCTGCTGCAAGACTTACAACGGCTGACATCCCGCAGTTATAGCCAGATTTATCAGGGTTCGCGTCGTCAGGAATGGCGAGGGGCAGTGGAGTTTTATCTCTGGGGTTTACCGGCTATAGTACAAAAGACCTTTGGGTATACAGCGTTGGCAACAGGAGTGTTTCTGGTAGGGGCGCTGATTGCCTGGTGGTTTTCGTGGCAAGACCCCACGTTCATGTCGCTGGTGGTTCCACCCGAGTTGATTTCCAAAGTCCGCGATCGCCACGAGTTGTGGATGGGGTCGATTGTGGGTGTTGAACCCTTAGCGTCCAGTAGCATTATGATGAACAACCTCTCGGTCTGCTTTAGAGCAATTGCTGGAGGCATCACGGCAGGGGCGTTTACTGTATTTATGCTGGCTTACAACGGACTGCTGATTGGCGCGATCGCAACTTTAGTCGGTCAGAATAACTTAGCGTATCCCTTCTGGGCATTTGTGTTTCCCCATGGTTCCCTGGAATTACCGGCCATCTTCCTCTCCGGTGGTGCGGGCTTGCTGATTGCGAAAGCATTGCTATTTCCTGGCAAATACCGTCGCGTAGATGCCTTAAAATTCTATGGTTCTCAAGCCGCGCAGTTGGTGTTTGGGATTGTACCCATGCTAATTATTGCGGGTACGCTCGAAGGATTTTTCTCACCTAGTCCAGCCGTTCCGTCCTCCCTCAAGTATCTGGTCGGCATCTTAATATTGACGCTTTTAGTGTTGTATTGCAGCCGTAAATCCCCAATCAACCAAGAAAATTTATCATCTATAACTCACACTTGATAAATCCTGGGTAGATTGCTTAACTTCAAATCCAAGCCTTCTTGACGACAGCGAAGCTCATAGTAAGCAACAGCCTTGGCAGATTGCCAAAATGGCATTGTCATTATTCCGGCTACTAAGCTAGCAACTATCAAAAATAGAAGGGATGCTGCTGAATTTGGGATAGCATATTTGGGTAAAATATAAACCATAAAACTAATAGCATAACCGATGCCTAGCCAAACAATAACTGTGATAGGTAGGGCTAGGGAAAATACGATGAGAATAATGCCTTGTAAATAATTGCAGGATTTCTTTGTTAACTGTAAGCTCAACTTAATAGATGTCCAAAACTTAATGGAAGGTTCTGTTGCTAACGGCAACTCAGTCAGCCATAAACGAGAGTTTAGCCAAAAACCTAGTAATAGTGCGATCGCTAAAATTATGGAGCCTAGTAGTACTTCTGGTAAACCCATAAATGAAGTAACAAGGCTAGCTTTGAGAACGAAGGAAAATAAAGCCAACACAATGATGATGAAAAAGGTTACTACATAGGCTAAAACAATCGAACCCAGCCAACACGCCAAGAAAACAAAGAAGCCTGCGATCGCAAAACCGAGCAGCCTGCGATTGAGCTGACTCTGAACAGAACTAATATTTTCTGTGCGATCGAGCAGTTGGTTAAAGGTTAAACGCGAAATTAATCCAGAAATAGTACAATATTTTGCCCAGCCGTAAAGCGGAACTAGCAGCCATAAATGGGCAAATAAGGCTAGTCGTAAATATAGTTTTAGGTTAGAGCGATAAAGTTGAATGCTAATGTTGACAACATCGCCGACCCTGAGCTGCCGCATTAGACTGGGTGGAATCGAATTTTGGGACATTAGCGAAATTCTCCAGAGGTAACCCTTCAACTTCAATCAACTTTATCTACCCAAATTGATAAAAAAGTCTTTCAATAATAGAAAACCTATTATTACATGCAACCAAAGAACAGCAAATGTGAGAAGGGGGTCGAGTCGCCATCCTTGAAAGACGAATATTGCACCGGCTAGTAGCAAACAAATCGGAACCAGAATGGCTTGGATTATATAAAAGACACTATTGCTTCCACGTCTTACAAATTCATTTTGAAACAGCAGGATTAATGTCCAAGTAAAAACCGCAAGAGCAAAAATAACATCCAGTAAACCCAGTACTGTTGCAAGATTGACTCCAATATTTATCATGAATTAATCCTCTTTTTTTATTCACGACAAAATATTCTTGATGGTTCAATGATACTCTGCCAACAGTTAAAGCAGATTTCTAGCTTTCAGTTGCAAATAGCGGTCAACTAGTTGCTCGCTAATGCGATCGGCGGGTGCATCCAAGACTAAAACGCCTTTTTGCTTGAGTTGAGCGAAGGCAACCTGGCGTTGAGCGAGTAAATCTAGAGCAACGGCGCGGGTATAGCCTGCTTCCACCTTCTCTAATTTCCCCTCTGGCAAAATCGCAGGAGTATGAGCTAAGCGATCGACTTGAGGGTCGCGTAGAGTGACGCAAAATGGTAAATAGCGAGGGGTAAGGCGTCCCAGGGCGGCCAGCAGTTCAGCGGAAGCGGTAGTATCTACAAGGTCTGTAATCAGGACAACCAAGGCGCGGCGAATTTGCTGATTGACGAGTCGGGTAACAGCCCCCACGTAGTCGGGTTCGAGTAAGACAGGTTGGATGGGGGTGAGGCGTTCGATTAGTTTGGGCAAATGATGTTGACCGCGTTCCGGTGGAATCCAAGTGGTCACTTCGCGATCGAAAACGCCGACGCCCACCTTATCACCTCGATGTAACCCAGCCAATGCCAGCGACAACGTAGCATTCAATCCCCAATCAAACCGTTTGAGTCCCTTGACTTGTGCCGTCATCAACCGGCCTCGATCGAGCAAAATAATCAGCGTTTGCTCCCGTTCCGGTTCCAACACTCGCACTAACGGACGCGATCGCCTTGCTGTCGCTTTCCAATCGATCAATCGGGTATCATCACCAATGCCATATTCCCGCAGTTCAGCAAATTCCGTCCCCGTACCAATACGTCGCGCTTGGCGCATGGTACCCGTGTTTTCTAACGTGAGACGAATCGAAAGCGATCGCAATCCGACCAAGTCCGGATACACTGCAACCGTTTGACTCGCTGGGATTTTCCAGTCATGCCATGCCAATCCCCAGCGCCCTAGTTGCCGAACTTGAATATCCCCCCACGGAAACTCACCGCGACTATCGGGGTGAACCGTGTAAGTGAGTTCCTGAGTGGTGTTGGGTTCTAAGGATACTTTTAAAATTGGAGCAGACACCGCAAACTCCAACGGGTAGTAGTCCTGCAGGCGAATCTTAGCGCGTTGATTGGCAGATTGCACCGAGAGAACGACAGGGTTATCGCGCCCGATGGAAAGCCGTTGTAAGGGGTGGCGCGTCACGTTCACTCGGTTCTTTTTCACCCGTAGACCATCCCACAACGCCAAGCCTAAAACTATGCCATCGAAGAGGAGAGTACCGAGGAGGCTTATCTGCACGCCGAAACCAATCGCGAGTCCAATTGCGATCGCAATGCCCAGTAGTAAGAGTAAATAAAGGCGCTGAGAGGGAATCATTGGGTTTTCTGCTAAAAAATCAGGCGATCGAGCTTGAGTCAACAAGAAGAATCATCACATTAACTCGAATGGCACTGACTTAACCATTAATCAACCCTTGCGCGGGGGGTTTGGGGGAGACGCTTG
>DATNPC010000052.1:0-23806 GCA_036703375.1 Allocoleopsis sp. | reverse complement strand
CAAAGAGGACAAGACGGACGGACCACCAATTCATGGCAATATCCCTCTGGAGATTGTTTGGACAGCAATTCCTGCTGTTTTGGTTCTGATCATCGCCATCTATAGCTTTGAGATTTATAACGCGATGGGAGGACTCGATCCCATGGCGTCTCATGACCATCATCAGCCGCAGCAAGTTGCCCACACTCATGAGATGTCACCGTCTCAAGCCGATCCCGATAAACGTTTAATTGCTCTGGATACCAGTAGAGGAGCCATTGCACTTGGCTTAGGGGCTTCTCCCGAAAATCAGGGCAAACCAGCACCATTGACCGTCAATGTTACGGGTCTACAATATGCCTGGATTTTTACCTACCCTGAAACGGGTATCACCTCAGGCGAATTGCATATCCCCGTTGGACAAGAAGTGGATCTGAAAATCACAGCCCAAGACGTTCTGCATGCCTTCTGGCTGCCAGAGTTTCGCCTCAAACAAGATGCGATCCCCAATCGGATCAGCGAATTACGATTCACACCGAATAAAGTAGGTCAGTACCCCATAGTCTGTGCTGAACTGTGCGGTGCTTACCACGGCGCAATGGGCGCTCAGCTTTACGTTCAGACCCCCGAAGATTACCAAGCATGGCTCAAAGAGCAACAAGCCATTGCTGGCAACGAGACTTTGGATAAAGCCGTTGCCACCACTCCTAACGAGAGGTCGAGTAGCGAGATTCTTACTCCTTATGCCCAAGATATGGGAATTTCGTCGAAAACTCTGGAGCAGTTGAACTCTGCCCCTGAGCATCTAGCTCACCACTTAGCAATAACCAATCAACTGTAATTGCTCAATAGTCGTTGGTGATTGGTTGTTGGTCATTAGTCATTATTGGCTGGCAATGAACAACTAACAACTAGCAACTAACAACTAACAACTAACAACGGACAAACAGAATGACACAAGCAGAGCTTCAAGAACAAGCCAATAAGCCTGCCCAAGCCCATGGACATGGGGCTAGGAAATGGCAAGATTACTTCACCTTTAACACCGATCACAAGGTCATTGGTATTCAATACTTCGTGGCCGCATTCTTCTTTTTTATGGTTGGTGGGGTACTAGCAACAATCATTCGCACAGAGCTGGCAACGCCTGCGTCTGATTTTGTCAGCCCTGAAACCTACAACCGAATATTTACCATGCACGGGACAATTATGATTTTCCTGTGGGTGGTTCCGGCGGGAACCGGTGCCTTCGCGAACTATCTGATCCCATTAATGATTGGGGCGAAGGATATGGCGTTTCCGAAGTTGAATGCCGTAGCCTTTTGGATGAATGCTGTTGGCGGAGTGTTGCTCCTCACCAGCTTTTTTGTTGGACCAGCAGAGGCGGGTTGGACTTCCTATCCGCCCTTGAGTACGACGGCAAGTCGTGCGGGGGAGGCAATTTGGATTCTGAGTCTTCTAATTGCAGGAACTTCCTCAATTTTGGGAGGTCTCAATATTGGCGTCACCATCCTAAAGATGCGGGTGCCGGGAATGAGCTTCAATCAGATGCCTCTATTTTGCTGGTCGATGCTGGCAACAACAGCCCTTCAGTTGCTGGCTACGCCAGTGCTGGCAGCGGCTCTGATTCTGCTTGCCTTTGACTTGATTGCTGGGACAACGTTTTTTAACCCGACAGGTGGGGGAGACCCAGTTGTTTACCAGCATATGTTCTGGTTTTACTCCCACCCTGCTGTCTACATCATGATTTTGCCCTTCTTTGGGGTAATCTCGGAAGTGTTGCCAGTACACGCTCGCAAGCCGATTTTTGGTTATCGTGCGATCGCATACTCTAGCATTGCCATCAGCTTCCTAGGGCTACTGGTTTGGGCGCACCACATGTTTACTAGTGGTACCCCAGGCTGGATGCGGATGTTTTTCATGATCGCCAGTATGATCATTGCCGTCCCAACAGGAATTAAGGTCTTCAGCTGGTTGGCAACAGTCTGGGGAGGCAGAATCGGTTTTGAGACTCCCATGCTTTTTGGTCTGGGCTTCATCTCAGTTTTCGTGATCGGTGGCATTACAGGTGTAATGCTGGCATCAGTGCCGTTTGATATCCACGTTCACGACACCTACTTTGTCGTTGCTCACCTCCATTACGTCCTGTTCGGTGGCAGTGTACTCGGACTTTATGCTGGGTTCTACCACTGGTTCCCGAAAGTAACCGGGCGGATGTACAACGAACCCCTCGGTCAAATTCACTTTGTGCTGACCTTTATTGGCTTGAACCTGACGTTCATGCCCATGCACGAGTTAGGCATGTTGGGTATGAATCGACGAATTGCCGTTTATGACCCAAAGTTCCAAGCCCTCAATGAGCTTTGCACCATCGGCGCAATCATCATGGATACCTCGATCCTTCCCTTGCTGATTAACGTCTTTTGGAGCTTAGCTCGTGGTGAAAAAGCAGGCGACAATCCCTGGAGAGGTTTGACGCTAGAGTGGATGACCACTTCACCACCCGCGATTGAAAACTTTGATGGAACACCCCTTTTAGCCACAGGTCCTTATGACTATGGCATGCCAGATCGCGAATATCAAACCTATGTGCCTTTGTCTAACGAGCGAGAACCAGCTTTAGCCGCTGGACCCAATTCCGCTTTACGGGCAGACCCAGATCCAACGGTCGCTGCCAACCCCGAAGACCGTCAAGAGGATCGTGATTAGCCAGTAGTTGGTCGTTAGTCGTTAGTCGTTTTTCTGCTAACCACTAACCGCTAACCACTAACCACTAACCACTAGCCACTAACTATTAATTTATGCAAGGTTCAACAATAGACGAATCGAAGACTGCTCTGAATTATCACCACGACACTGAGGCAGCCGCTCATCACGAAGAGCATCCGGACTTCCGAATGTTTGGGGTGGTTGTGTTCCTGGTTGCCGAGAGTATGATTTTTCTCGGCTTGTTTACAGCTTTTACGATCTACCGCACCATCATGCCCGAATGGCCTCCAGCCGGGACGCCAGAGTTGGAACTCCTGCTACCAGGAATCAACACCATCGTTCTAATTTCCAGCAGTTTTGTGATGCATAGAGGCGACGTCGCGATTAAGAAAAACGATGTTGCTGGACTGCGGTTTTGGTACATTCTCACCGCGATTATGGGAGCAGCCTTTTTAGCCGGACAGGCTTATGAGTATGCCCATCTCGGATTTGGTCTAACCACCAATGTCTTTGCTAGTTCATTTTATGTTTTGACGGGTTTCCACGGTCTTCACGTTACCGTAGGTCTTCTCCTCATCTTGTCAGTATTGTGGCGATCGCAAAAACCCGGTCACTACTCTAGTGAAGAACACTTCGGCCCAGAAGCAGCAGAGCTTTACTGGCACTTTGTCGATGTGGTGTGGATTGTTCTGTTCACGTTGGTGTATTTGCTGTAAGCGTTTTACCCATCTTTGTTGCTCAAACAGCCCCCACTTGGGGGTTTTTATATTTAAAAATTCTTTTTTCATACAGCCATACCGCCTTGGGTCACATTAAGCCAAGACGGTATGGGTGTTTTAGTTGGTTGTTATAAGCGACAGACTAGCGTCTACTACCAGTGACCGCTTGGCTGAGGGGCTTAATCCTCCATTAGCAGTAGCAAAGTGAAGAAAGCGATAAACACTCCACACCGCTGCTGTCAGCTAGCCTATACACCGTCCCTACATCTGGTATCGCTATCCTTGATGTCAGGCTATGGGTCACTGCGGTAAAACTCCCATCCGGTGCTTTTTCTTTTCACTGACAACTTTATCAACAACCTTTTTATCTCGTTGTCACTCTAGAGGTGGAATCCAACTCACTCCTCAGGTGGAAACTCCTCCTTATTTTCTGCTGCCACACTGTTCTTTCTGCGGATACAAGACGATCTGTGTCGGTCGTGTCACGATGAATTCTAGGAATTAGGAGAAGTATGAATACAGCTGAACGCCTTGCTACACTCAATCGCATCCGTAAACTGAGCCGTTTAATGGATACTGCTATTCGGATTCCAGGAACGGGATTTCGGATTGGATTAGACCCGATTATGGGTTTGATTCCTGGTGCTGGTGACTTAGTGAGTACAGCCTTCTCCGCTTACATCATCTATCTGGCCACTCGCTTCGGTATACCCGGTAAAGACCTCAGAAAGATGCTGTTCAATATTGGTCTAGAAGCAGCTGTGGGTACTGTTCCTCTCATCGGCGATATGTTCGACGCCTACTACAAGTCCAATATTCGTAACCTGGCAATCTTAGAGCAACATCTTCAGACCGTCGATCCAGAACTCGAAGAGCTTGCCTCGGCGACGCCTATATCAAGAGAGCCAGCTTTACGTAGATAGCACCTTCTTGAATTTTTAACTAGTTTTGAATTTTCATGCTCGACTGAACTAGTGCAGCGTGGCAGAAATAACTATCCAGTTGAAAAAGGTTAAAAAGCTTACTATACAAGCTTTCTTGCCTTGGAGCCTTCTGCCTCCTAACTTCTGCCTTCTTGCACTAGCGACCCCTCACAGCCCGAGCAAATGGTTCTCGTCCCTCCTCTAGATTGGCAGGAATCCCGTTGGGGTAGGTCTTGGCAATTAAGGCTTGTAGTTGTTCAAATCGATTGGCTGGATTGGGGTGAGTGCTCAAGAACTCTGGAGGTTGACCGCCCTGCCGAGTTGAATTGAGGATTTGCATCAATTCGACAATTCCTTTGGGATTATAGCCAGCTTCCGTCATAAAACGAAAACCCAAGCGATCGCTTTCCAATTCGTCTTCCCGTCCGTACCGTAGCGACACTAGTTGATTGACCGCTTGCGCTACGATTGCTGCCTGCCGTGCGTGGTTGGGATCGTCACTTGCCGCAATTCCGACTGCATTAACTAAAGCCCCTCCAAGTTGCTGTTTGGCTAAATGTTCTGCCCCATGGCGTGCGACAACGTGTCCGACTTCATGTCCTAGCACCCCAGCCAACTGCGCTTCGGAGTTGAGACGACTCAGCAATCCTGCTGTAATAAAAACTTGTCCGCCTGGTAGAGCAAAGGCATTGATCGTTTTGGGGTCTCTCAGCAGATGGAATTCATACGGGTAGACAGATTGCGCTGCATCTGACTGCTTGACCACCCTTGCTCCTACGCGATCGATATAGGCTTGGAGTGCTGAATCTGGGTAAAGACCACCATATTGAGCTGCCATCTTTGAACGCGCCTGTAAACCCAGCGTTACTTCTTGACGAGGCGATAGCTGTACGCGCTGCTTTTCCCCAGTAATTGGGTTTTCAGTAACGTTGGTGTAGTAAGTAATGATTCCAAACAGCGCAAATAAAAGTCCAATCCCCAGACGAACTACTAGTCTTTGCACTTGTTTTCTCCCAAAATGAGTGGGAAGCAAAATATCACATCGCTACCTTATCACACATCAGTCTGAAGTATAAAATCAAGTCCACTAAGTTCAAGACCGGCGATATACTAATAGCAACCTGGATTACGATCGATACAACCCATTAGCTGCCCAGGCATCAAACGCGATGACGTTCCATATTTTAGTCGTGGAAGATGAAGCCAAACTGGCACAGTTCATTGAACTGGAACTGAAGTATGAAGGGTATAACGTCAGCGTAGCTCGTGATGGAATGGAGGGCTTGTCTGCTGCACGAGAATCTCATCCAGATTTGGTCATTCTCGACTGGATGCTTCCTGGCATATCGGGGCCAGAAATCTGCCGACGCCTGCGGGCGACTGGGGACAAAGTCCCAGTTATTCTATTAACCGCTAAAGATGAAGTAAGCGATCGCGTAGCGGGTTTAGATGCCGGTGCGGATGATTACGTCGTTAAACCCTTCAGTGTTGAGGAACTCTTAGCCAGAGTACGGGCACATTTGCGGCGCAATCAAGAAGAAGACCCCGATACGCTACAATTTGCTGACTTGACGCTAAACCGCACTACCCGTGAAGTCTATCGCGGCAAACGTTTAATTGAGCTGACGGCTAAAGAATTCGACCTACTAGACTATCTCCTCTCCCATCCTCGGCAAGTTCTCACCCGCGACCAAATTCTCGAACGAGTTTGGGGTTATGACTTTATGGGAGACTCCAACATCATTGAAGTTTACGTGCGCTATTTACGACTTAAGCTGGAAGCCAGCAACGAAAAGCGCCTCGTTCAAACTGTGCGAGGGGTGGGTTACGTGCTGCGCGATTGAAGCCTAAAAACTAAACCGGAGATGAATTCGGGTGTTGAGCTTCTCGTCTACGGGCTTGCCTGCCTTGAGATGTTGTTCCACAATCAGCGGTACGTCACTCGGCTTGACCCGCCAGTACCAAGTCTCCTCTGGCACAATTCGGACTGTAGGCCCAGAGGTACATTGTCCTTGGCACCCCGTCCCCTTGACTGTAAATTCGGTCAACTGGGCCTCCTCAAAAGCTGCAAGCACTTGAGCTGAACCCCGTTCCCGACAGGATCTGTACTGACAGACGAGGACGCAAGGCTGTTCTGGCTGTGAACCGTTTTGTTCGGAACCTGTTTCCACTGTTTGGTATTTACTACGAAATATTACATTACTATTTTATCGACTTGACAAATAACGCAAAAGCTCAGCTCTTGTCTAAATGCAGCTGCTGCATGACTTCTGAGCTTAAGGGAGTAGTTAGAATGAAAAGGACGTTTCAATAAACTTTGATGGGAGAAGTATCGACTATCGCGACCGAAGCGCTGGTTTGTGGCTTCCATGCTCTATCTGACCCGATCAGGCTTCAGGTTTTGGACTTGCTGCGATCGCAAGAATTATGCGTCTGCGAATTATGCGATCGCTTAGGCGTGACTCAATCCAAGCTTTCATTCCATCTCAAAAATTTGAAGGAAGCCGAGTTAGTGCGATCGCGCCAAGAAGGTCGTTGGATTTACTACAGCCTCAATCTATCCCAGTTTGTCCTTCTAGAGCAGTACCTCTCTGAATTCCGACGCTTCAGCCCTATTTTACCGGCTCGTCCCTGCTTAGACGCTTCTTAATTCATCAAGTTTCTTAAAGACTCAATTACCTCATCCTCCTTCTTTACTACTTGACAAATCAATTTTTTTTGAAATGATAGAAGTAGTTCTGCCTCCAAAGTAGGGGGATGAAGCCTATGCCACAACCAAACAACTAGGGAAGCTACACCCCTTATTGAGATTGTTCATCCAAAATTTGAAATCTTCGATTCGCCATTGATTAACTAATTTGGCGATAGAAGTGAACTTAAAAAGTTTGTGCTAGAGAAACCAGCCTTAATTGCAGACAAAGCATTAAGAGGCAAAATCTAGTATTTCAGTGAGAGATTGTCCGTCGAATACGAAACTTCATAACGAGGATTTCGACAACTGAAGCAACACTCCAGAAATTGGTGTTGCTTGGTTTGGATTGGGAAGTTATACCAATGAAAAAATCAAATTTAACGCATTTATCGTTCCTCGATCGCTTCTTGACCGTATGGATTTTTTTAGCCATGGCTGTCGGAGTTGGACTTGGCTACTTCATTCCTGGCATAGAAGCCTTCATTCATCAATTCCAAGTTGGAACAACGAATATACCCATTGCTATTGGCTTAATTTTGATGATGTATCCACCGCTCGCTAAGGTGCGATATGAAGAATTAGGGGATGTATTTCGGAACGGAAAAATTTTAGGTCTGTCGCTGTTGCAGAATTGGGTCATTGGGCCAGTGCTGATGTTTGCGCTTGCCATTATCTTTCTGCACGATTACCCGGAATATATGGCTGGATTGATTACGATCGGCTTAGCTCGCTGTATCGCTATGGTCATTGTGTGGAACGAGCTAGCTAAAGGAGATACTGAATATACAGCAGGGCTTGTTGCCTTGAACAGTATTTTCCAGGTTCTTTTTTATAGCGTTTATGCTTGGTTCTTTCTGACTGTTCTACCACCGTTATTTGGCTTGAAAGGCAGTGCTGTCAACATTAGTATTGGAGAGATTGCTCAGAGCGTCTTCATTTATCTAGGGATTCCTTTTATTGCTGGATTTTTGACTCGTGTCGCTTTAGTGAGGGCTAAAGGGAAACACTGGTATCACGGTGAGTTTATTCCTAAAATTAGTCCGATTACATTGATTTCTCTGCTCTTTACCATTGTGGTGATGTTTAGTTTAAAGGGCAATCTCATTGTTCAAATTCCCATGGATGTTGTCCGCATAGCCATTCCCCTGATTATTTACTTCGTGATAATGTTCTTGGTGAGCTTTTATATGGCGTGGAGAATTAAAGCTGACTATGCGAAATCGGCGAGTTTGGCGTTTACAGCAGCCAGCAATAATTTTGAGTTAGCGATCGCAGTCGCTGTCGCGGTATTTGGCATTAACTCAGGTGCTGCCTTTGCTGCTGTAATTGGTCCATTGGTTGAAGTTCCCGTACTGATTACTTTAGTCAGCGCTGCTTTACAGTTTCGCAAGCTGTTTTTTCAGGTAGATAACCAACAAGCTGTTTGATCGAGATTAATGCATTAGATTGCTCAGGCGATCGCGATTCGGTTCTATTTAACTAATTCCCTGTACCTGGACATACCCATGAAACGAGTCATGTTTGTTTGTAAGAAAAATTCTCGCCGTTCCCAAATGGCAGAAGGGTTTGCCCGGATTTTGGGAGAGGGTAAGTATGACGTTACTAGTTCAGGACTAGAGGCTTCTCAAGTCGATCCAACGACGCTTCAGGTTATGTCCGAAGTGGGGATTGATATCAGCAATCAGACGTCAAAGCCGTTAAGCGATTTTAATCCTGAAGACTACGACGTTGTGATTTCTCTATGCGGCTGTGGGGTGAACTTGCCAGAAGCCTGGATACTCAGAGAGGTTTTCCAGGATTGGCAACTCGACGATCCAGAAGGAGAATCGCTAGAAACTTACCGTCGAGTGCGGGATGAAATTAAGCAACGGGTAGAAATTTTACCGCTATTGCTGAGCGAAAATGATCGGGATGTGAAAGCCCCTGTACTGTGAGCAGTCAGACATTTTAGAAAAAATTGCGATCGATAATCGACAAGTCATATCAAAGCCGATTGAATGCACACTAGGTAGAGACGTGCCTGCCGAAGAATTCCCGTCGCTCTCTTGGCACATTTCTACAAAATTTTCGTTCATCGTATAGTGTGGCTCATTCACCGGATTTGATATCAATGATTATTCTCGTTATGGGTGTTTCTGGCTCTGGCAAAACCACTGTAGGCAAATTGCTCGCAGACTCTTTACGCTGGGAATTTCGCGACGCGGACGATTTTCACTCACCAGAGAATGTTGAGAAAATGCGGCAAGGCATCCCCCTGAGTGAAGCGGACAGGATACCTTGGTTGCAAGATTTGCAAACCGCCATTCAACACTGGCTGCAAGAGGATAAAAACGTAGTACTAGCGTGTTCGGCGTTAAAAGACAGCTATCGGCATTATCTGGTATTGGATAGGGATCGCGTCAAACTCGTTTACCTCAAAGGGTCTTATGAATTGATTCAAAAGCGGCTGAAAGAGCGTCGCCATCACTATATGTCAGAGAAACTCCTTGACAGCCAGTTTGATACTCTGGAGGAGCCATCAGACGCTCTATGTATAGATGTTGCACAACCACCGCAGGCGATCGTACAACACATTCAAACAGCTTTGGGAATTTAGCTAAGGCTTACGCACTTGCCTCCTACGGCGTGTCTTGAAAGCCCAAAATCTAGTGTAGGGGCGAAGCATTTGGGCGATAGGTCATCGGTGAAACCCAAGGTTCTGTGTCCAAATGCTTCGCCCTTTCAGGGTTTAAAAACACACCCTAGTACTGGGGGAACAAACTCTTACTCCCGCCAAACTTGGGGGTCGAGGGGCAAATTAACGAATTGTGCGTAAGTCTTATTAGCTTAACTGTTAACTCGCTACAGTTCTATTAATCGGTGGTACCAGTTTGCAGCGATTGCTCAGCGGCTTGCGTCCATTCGGTGTGGAAGTTACCCGGTTTGTCGGTACGCTCGTAGGTGTGAGCGCCGAAGTAGTCGCGTTGGGCTTGTGTCAGGTTTTGAGGAAGGCGATCGCGTCGGTAGCTGTCGAAGTAATCGAGCGAAGCGCTGAACGCGGGAACGGGAACACCCAATTTAGCCGCGACTGACAACACCTCCCGCCAAGCCTCCTGCCGATCCAAAATAGTTTGCTTGAACTCAGGCGCTAACAACAAGTTGGGTAAACTGGCGTTTTCCATGAAAGCGGTCTTAATCTTATCTAAGAACCCAGCTCGAATGATACAGCCACCCTTCCAAATCCGGGCAATTTCACTCAACGGCAGGTTATAGTTCAAGTCCTTCGATGCCTTGCTCAACAAAGCCATCCCCTGAGCATAGGAGCAAATCTTCGAGCAGTAGAGAGCGTCTCGGATTTTGTTGACGAATTCTTTGGTGTCACCGTCATACTTACCCGTTGGCCCCGTCAGTTCTTTTGACGCTGCCACCCGCTCGGCTTTGTAAAACGACATAATCCGGGCATTAACGGCTGCAATCATAGTTGGAATGGGTACCGCTAGCTCTAATGCGCTCTGCACAGTCCAGCGTCCAGTTCCTTTTTGACCTGCTGCATCTTGAATGACATCAACCAGAGGTAAGTTAGTATCCGGGTCAATGTATTTGAAAATATCCGCTGTAATTTCAATCAAATATGAATTGAGTTCGTCTGTCGTATTCCACTCGGCGAACACTTCGTGCAACTGCTTGTGGTCAAGTCCTAGCGTGTTCTTGAGCAGGTCATAGGCTTCGGCAATCAGTTGCATATCGCCGTACTCAATCCCGTTATGTACCATTTTGACGTAGTGACCGGCACCACCGGGACCGATATAGGTGACGCAAGGCCCATCATCCACTTGAGCCGCAATTTTGGTCAGAATTGGCGCTAACTCGCCATACGCTGAGTGCGTCCCTCCAGGCATTAAACTCGGACCATTTAGCGCGCCTTCTTCACCGCCACTGACGCCCATACCCACAAATCCTAAGTTAGCAGCTTCTAACTCTTGGGTACGCCGTTCGGTATCAGGGTAGTAAGAGTTACCCCCGTCAATAATCATGTCCCCAGGCTCTAGTAGGGGCTTGAGCTGGGCAATCACCGCATCCACTGGCGCGCCCGCTTTGACCATGATCAAAATCTTGCGCGGCCGTGCTAAGGATTTAACAAATTCTTCGATCGAGTAGGTAGGCGTAACGTTCTTGCCCTGAGCCCGCTCGGTCATAAATTTCTGCGTGACAGCAGCGGTACGATTGAAAACGCTGATCGGAAACCCGTTGCGCTCGACATTCAGCGCCAGGTTTTCACCCATGACGGCTAGACCAATCAGACCAAAACTTGGCTGTGTCATAAAACTCTCCGAAACTCTGAGTAGTACGGTTGTCGTCACCTTCAGACTATCTCGATCTCCGGAGGAGTTCCTTAAAGATATAGATTAAATTAAAAGTCTTTTGTTTATTTGCCTATCTAGGCTAGCCTAGCATTTTAAGAAGAGTTTAAGACCAAACATTAGCATAATTTTATTAAATTAGCAAAATCACCAGTCAGTATATAGATATTTATGATTTGTATTGAAATAAACAGTTTCGCGCCAAAATTTAGAGAGAAATCGTAAGGAGTACCTACAAAATGTTGGCATACGTCCTGGCGTTGGTCATCGGTCTGGCTAGCTTTGCTATCTACATGGCAGCTTTCTTTTTTCCGGAAGTTCATCGCAAAGAAGACTTTATCTGGAGCGGAGTCGGGCTATTCTATGCCTTAGTGTTATGGGTGTGTGCTGGACGCATTACAGGCGGCGTTCTCCTCGGTCAGCTGGCCAGCATCGCCTTATTAGGTTGGTTTGGCTGGCAAACCTTTACCTTGCGGCGAGAGCTAACCGCACCCGAACAGAGAACCGCGATCGCTCCAGACGTGGCAGAAAAACTTAAAGGATTTTCGCTGCCCAATTTGGGTCAACAGTTGCAAAAGCAAGCAAGCGGTCTATTCAAAAAGACCCAAGCGGCGACCAAACCCACACAACCAACAAAATCTGCTACAACAACCCCTGTAACGGAAACCACAACGACCTCAACGGTCACCTCTCCATCAGTCACAATTATTGACTCGACCACAACCAAACCAGAGGCTAAGGACGCTACCACTTTCTCAGAAACTGATGCGCCTCCCACCGTACCCGACACGCTTTATGAGGAATCAGCCGCAGACGACACCCAAAGGTCAGAGTCTCCTGAACTGATGCGACCCAATCCACCTGACCCAGCACTAGTCGAAGCCGCTCAACCATCTGAGCCTACTGACTCACTGGGAACTAACGCAGAAACACCTCCCGATGCTGAAGTGACACCTCCCGCCGAACCGCTGGGTGATGGCGACCCTCAAATGAGACAAAATCCTCCAGAAGCAGACATTCCAATGGAAGGCGTTCCCATCGATCCAGAAAATCCTCCGAAGCTCGGTTAAAGGGTGAATGATGAATTAAGTAGGTCAGGATTAATATTTGCCGTTGGGGCAAGGCAGAGGACTGTACACAGCTATTCACAAGAATGCCCCCAGAAGGAGGTGAAGATTAACGCCCACTTTCATCATTCAGCAGTCATAATTCCCAATTCAGTTGAAGTTACACGAAATTGTCAAGGATAATGGATTAAGAACTAGTCCACTTATCTGTGCATTCGATTGTGACAGTAGCCAAAACTTATAAAGACACCGTAAACCTGCCCCAAACGAAATTTGACATGCGGGCAAACGCCATTAAGCGAGAGCCGGAGCTGCAAAAGTTTTGGGAAGACCACAACATTTACGATCGCCTGTCACAGAACAACCCCGGTGAGATTTTCATTTTGCACGACGGGCCCCCCTATGCAAACGGCTCCTTGCACATGGGTCACGCCCTCAACAAAATCCTCAAGGACATCATCAACAAATTTCAGCTGCTGCAAGGCCGTAAAGTTCGCTACGTTCCAGGGTGGGACTGCCACGGCTTACCGATTGAGCTGAAAGTCCTACAAGCGATGTCCAAAGAGGAGCGAGCTGAACTCACTCCCCTCAAACTGCGCCACAAAGCGCGGGACTTTGCCCTGAAAGCCGTCGATGAGCAACGCGAAGGCTTCAAACGCTATGGCGTTTGGGGCGACTGGGACCATCCGTACCTGACGTTGACGCCAGAATACGAAGCGGCTCAAATTGGCGTCTTCGGTCAGATGGTCTTGAAAGGCTATATCTACCGAGGATTGAAGCCTGTACACTGGAGTCCCAGCTCTCAAACCGCCTTGGCAGAAGCGGAATTGGAGTATCCAGAAGGTCATACCTCGCGCAGCATCTACGCGGCATTTAAAATCACAAAGCTAGCAGACGCGGTTAAAGAGGTATTGGAGCCATTGCTGCCAGAGTTGGGAGTGGCAATCTGGACGACAACACCTTGGACGATTCCCGGTAACCTCGCTGTCGCCGTCAATCCGCACCTCAACTATGCCGTTGTCGAGGCTAATACCGCAGCGACCTACAAATACTTAATTGTTGCAGCGGATTTGGTGGAACAGCTCTCTCAAACGCTGGGAACTCCGTTGACGGTGAAAGCGACGATGCCAGGTCAAGCGTTGGAGCATAGTACCTATCAACATCCCCTGTTTGACCGCGAAAGCCCGATTCTCATCGGTGGCGATTACATCACGACGGAGTCCGGTACGGGATTAGTCCATACAGCACCCGGTCACGGTCAGGAAGACTTCGTGGTCGGGCAGCGCTACGGCTTGCCTATTCTCTCACCCGTGGACGATCGCGGCAACTTCACCGCAGAAGCGGGACAGTTCGCTGGACTCAATGTCCTCAAAGATGCCAATGAGGCTATCATTCAGGCATTGCAAGCGGCGGGTTCGTTGCTCAAGGAAGAAGCCTACGCTCACAAGTATCCCTACGACTGGCGGACGAAGAAGCCAACTATCTTTCGCGCCACCGAGCAGTGGTTCGCTTCCGTTGAGGGATTTAGAGATGAGGCATTAAAAGCGATCGCATCCGTACAATGGATTCCCACTCAAGGGGAAAACCGCATCACGGCAATGGTAGCAGAGCGATCGGATTGGTGTATTTCTCGACAACGCAGTTGGGGCGTACCCATTCCGGTATTCTACGATGAAGCAACGAACGAACCCCTGCTAACCCAAGAAACGATCGCTCATGTCCAAGCCATTTTTGCGGAAAAAGGCTCCGATGCCTGGTGGGAACTCTCGGTCGAAGAGCTATTGCCAGAGCAGTATCGCAATAACGGGAAGACTTACCGCAAAGGCTCCGACACCATGGATGTCTGGTTCGATTCCGGTTCTTCCTGGGCGGCTGTCCTGAAGCAGCGTGACGAATTGCGCTATCCGGCTGACTTGTACTTAGAGGGGTCAGACCAACATCGGGGTTGGTTCCAGTCCAGCTTACTCACCAGCGTTGCTACGAACGGTTGTGCGCCTTACAAAAGCGTCTTAACTCACAACTTTATCGTGGACGAGCAGGGGCGCAAGATGAGCAAATCCTTGGGGAATGGGATTGACCCCATGGAGGTGATTGAGGGCGGAAAAAACCAGCAAAAAGACCCAGCTTATGGTGCTGATGTTCTGCGCCTGTGGGTGTCTTCTGCGGATTACTCCTCAGATATTGCTCTGAGTAAGAATATCCTCAAGCAGCTATCGGATATCTATCGTAAGATTCGCAATACGGCGCGTTTCCTATTAGGAAACCTGCATGACTTTGACCCCGAACAGCATACCGTGCCTTATGCGGAGTTGCCGGAATTAGACCGCTACATGCTGCATCGGATAACGGAAGTGTTTGAGGACGTGACTGACGCCTTTGAAACGTATCAATTCTTCCGCTTTTTCCAGACGATCCAGAATTTCTGTGTAGTTGACTTGTCCAACTTCTATTTGGATATTGCCAAAGATCGGCTCTATATCAGTGCGCTCGACTCTCCGCGTCGCCGCAGCTGTCAGACAGTGATGGCAGTAGCCTTGGAAAATTTAGCACGAGCGATCGCGCCTGTTCTCTCTCACTTAGCAGAAGATATCTGGCAATATATCCCCTACAAAACCCAGTACCAATCCGTGTTTGAGGCGGGTTGGGTTAAGTTACATGAGGAGTGGAAGAAACCAGAACTTGCTGCATCTTGGACAACTTTGCGCGGTATCCGCACTGAGGTGAACAAAGTGATGGAGCAAGCGAGGGCAGAAAAGATGATTGGCGCTTCGCTGGATGCCAAGGTGTTACTCTGTGTCTCGGACGCACAGTTGAAGCAGCAGTTAGAAGCACTCAATCCGCAAGATAGTCTAAGTGGCGATCGCGTGGATGAATTGCGCTATCTGTTTTTAGCCTCACAGGTGGAAGTCCTAGATTCACCGGAAGCGATTCAAACGGCCCAGTATAAGAGCGAGTCGGATAAACTCAGCGTTGGTGTTGTGAAAGCAGACGGGGAAAAATGCGATCGCTGCTGGAACTACTCCACTCACGTTGGTGAAATATCAGAGCATCCTCTGCTTTGCGAACGTTGCGCTCCCGCCTTAGAGGGTAAGTTCTAACCGTCGTACAAGAAAGAAGAGGAACTTAAGTTTAGCTCCCCCTCGCCCAGTATTGGGAGAGGGGGCTGGGGGGAGAGGGCTTCCTATCCCTCTCCTCCTGTTTAGCTATATCTGCCCTTCTATTCAAAATTAGATAAATAGCTCATCTTGTCTTCTAAATCCTGACTTGAATTCTCAACATTCGCTAACTTCTGCAAGAATTCTTCTGTCAACTTAGCGAATGCTTTAGAGCCAGCAGAATTAGGTGCTGTAAGGACAACGGGCATATAACTATCCACCGCTTTAGCCACATTCACATCCATCGGAATGCGATTGTCAAAAAGTTCGCTAGAGCTAAAATCTAGAGTCACTCGCTGCATCACCTGTTTGTAATATCGGTCAAACAAGCCCCCACTAGATAAGATAAATACAACGCCTAATAATCGCGAATGAAAGCTACTATCATCCCCATAACTATCTTTCAGCTTAGCAATCCGTCCTTCTAAAAGCTTAATTCCGACCAGAGATAGAGGTTCGGGTCGAGCAGGCATGACATAAAAATTACTAGCTACAATTCCACTACGAGTTAAAAGATTGTAACCAGGAGCGCAGTCCAAAAGAATAAAGTCATAGTCATCAACAACAGGTGCTAAGATTCCTCTGATTAAATTTTCCTCAAATCCATTCCAAACGTCACTAAAATCAGAGTTATCTCCACTCAAAGCTTTTTTGTGCAGGAGTTCCGAGACTAAATATTCGTCATAAAGATCGATATCCCCTGGTAAGAGGCTCAGTTCATCGACCTGACAAATCATAGACTGGACAATCTCTGGAGTAGTTCGTTTTATCCGGCTATTCGGCTTAATTTCTTTATAAATAAGTTGACCTAAAGTGCGTTTCTCTCTCCTCAGCTTTGCAAACTCTTGAGGCGGCATTAAGCTGAGGGTAGCACTAATTTGTGAATCTAAATCAACGACTAGAACGCGCTTTCCATGATTTTTTGCCAAGCAAGTAGCCAAGTTAACGGTGAGGGTTGTCTTCCCAACACCGCCTTTCATGTTGACTGTGGCAATAATCAATCCCATTAATAGAATCCCCTTCGAGAAACGATGCCTGTTTGGGCACAGACTCATAGCTTACTTGAGCATTGAGCCAGTTTTTTCATCTTTCCCATAATAATCTGGAATTGACCTAGCGCTAGGCGGCGATAGATTTTCTTCCAACATATAAAAGGCAGAAGGCTCCAGGGCAGAGGGCAGAAGGTTTATTACTCGTATGCGATCGTTTGGATCGTTAAAGAAAGTCCTAACCTTTATGGCGGCTGCTATACCAACCAGCCACTTCCTTCAGCCCTAAGCAGCGAGTGAAAATAATAGCATTGAGTAAACCGATCGCATTTTTAGCGACGCCATTTACACCAATGGGTTATGAAAGACTTGAGACAAACCATCAGCAGCTACTCCAGCCAAAACCTGGAACAGAGAAAAAGTTGGTATTCTCCGGCAGCAGAGGCTTACAATCAGGCAAGACCCCGTTATCCAGAGGCTCTCATTCGTCGGGTTGTGGAGGTTGCTCAACTCTCCTCCAACTCAAAAATTCTTGAAGTGGGATGTGGCACTGGAACTGCAACAGTCGCGTTTGCTGCGTTGGGCTGCTCAATGGTCTGTTTGGAACCCAACCCCGATTTTTGCCAGTTAGCTCAACAAAATTGTGAACAGTATTCCAGCGTAGAGATTCAGAATACCTCGTTTGAAGAGTGGACGCTAAGTGCTGAGAAATTCGATGCTGTTCTGGCAGCGACATCTTTTCATTGGATACCGCCTGACGTTGGATATCCTAAAGCGGCGGAGGCTCTACGCGAAGATGGCTACTTAATTTTGTTATGGAACAAGGAACTTCAACCTCGGTATGAAGTGTATCAAACCTTCTCTGAAGTCTATCAGGTACATGCTCCATCTCTTGCTCGATATGAAAATAGAGAAACCCAGGAAGAAATTTTGGCCGGGTTAGGGCAGATTGCGACCGATTCGGGTCAATTTAAAAACTTAGTGTCCGAGCAGTTTTTGTGCGAAGTCACCTATAGCGTTAAGGATTATTTGACGCTTTTGAGTACTTACTCACCCTACCTAAAGCTAGACCCAAAGAGCAGAGATGCATTGTTTGAAGGTTTGAGAGAAAAGATAGAGCAGAACTTCGGAGGAACGATTCAACTGTCCTATCTCTCCGCTTTTCATATTGGCCAAAAATCTTAGGTAATGGATGTCAATCAGCTCAATATCAAACTTAATGAAGCAAGATTTCATCTGGTGGCAAAATCACCTCTAACCCAAACCAACGTTCGCGCATCACCCCAGCCAGCGCCCGTAATCCCCATTCCTCGCAGCGACGATGACCTACAGCAATGACACCAATTCCGGTTTCGTTGACCGCATTTTGCGCTGGCTGTCTTAGCTGTCCAGTAATATATACATCAGCACGACGTAAAGCGGCTTCGCGGACTAGTTCATCGGTCATCGCGCCCACAACCGCAACCCGCAAAATGCGATCGCATCGTCCAGGATAGACAGTATCTTGTCCCCCAAACACTTGATGAATATACCGACAATAGCTGGGGAAGGTTTCAGGTAAAATTTCACCAATCATTCCAATCGCTCGTCCTTCTTTCTCCCCCAGTACTTCTAGATTCGCTATCCCCAGTACCTCAGCCAGCCTAGGATTAAAGCCTAAAGTGAGATGCTCATCAAAAGCTAAATGATAGGACACAACACCAACATCCGGTTTCAGTTGCTCTAGCTCAAGCTGCCAAGGACGATGTAGGAAAAGAGCATCCAGGCGTTCGCGGTTTACCCAATCCTCAATCTGCGTCCATGACTCCAATGCCAACCCAATTCGATAAATTGCTCGGGTTGAGTGCCGATAGACACCGCCTCGCTCGTCTTTGAAGCGCTCGATGGCAAAATATCGATCTAAAAATTTTGCCAGTTCGTCTAGAGACAGCATGGTTAGTCGCATACCCTGATGATTATTCTCACAACAGGTCTATTCATCATTACTATGAAAAAAAGATTGAGGTGACAATTCGGCATTGTCACTAAATTTAAAAATTAAACAGCACAACTCAATAGAAAAATTCTTGTTAGTATGCCAGACTCAGTGACATTTGAAGAAGCGATCGCTATTACCCAATCCTTGCTGACCAAAATGGAAGCCGACGAACTCTCACAAGCGGAGGTTTCTGACGCGATCGCTAAATTAGTGAACACGACCAACGGTGCTAGAGGCTTCTTTGTCACTTATCTAACCTCAGAAGGGACTTTAGCCGACCATCCCTCACCTGCTGTGATTCAGGCACTCCAATCATCGCCGGATACTGTAGCCGAACTTTTAGTCAAAAACTTGGCGATGTCGGCTGCCATGGCCGTCACCCATCGTCGTAATGATAACGAAGAAATGGCTCAAGGGTCAGACCGAGTGCGATCGCGCACAGCTAACCTGATCGAACAGCTACAACTCACTCAGATACAGGAACTGTCTCAGCAATTACGCGACAGTACCGTAACCGGAGAAGGCACCTACAAAACGTTTCTCAATCGCTGGGGGTACGATGCCGAACAACGGCAGGTTATGCGCGAAGCCTTAGAGCAGGCTATTCCTGGACTTAAGTAATGTTTGTTGTTAGTTATTTGTTGTCTGACCAATAACCAATAACCAACAACCAATAACTAACAACCAATAACTAACAACCAAAATGCATGGTTAAAATTCTTCACCTCTCTGATATTCACATGGGAAGCGGCTTTTCCCACGGGCGGATTAACCCAGTCACTGGGTTGAACACACGATTAGAGGACTTTGTCAATACTCTATCCTTGTGTATTGACCGAGCCATTGCAGAACCAGTCGATCTCGTTCTCTTTGGCGGGGATGCCTTCCCCGATGCGACGCCAGCGCCCTACGTTCAGGAAGCCTTTGCCAGCCAATTTCGCCGCTTGGTGGATGCTCAAATTCCTACCGTATTGCTGGTAGGCAACCACGATCAGCACTCACAAGGTCAGGGAGGTGCTAGCTTATGCATTTATCGCACGTTAGGGGTACCTGGATTTATTGTTGGAGATGCGATCGCGACTCACCGCATCCAAACGCCCAATGGTTCCGTGCAGGTCATTACCTTGCCTTGGCTGACTCGCTCCACCCTCCTCACTCGTCCTGAAACAGAAGGGTTGGCTCTGTCCGAGGTCAACGATTTATTGACTCAGCGCCTCGACCCAGTATTAGAAGCGGAAATTCGGCGTCTCGATCCAGATGTGCCGACTGTCCTGTTAGCTCACCTAATGGCAGATCGCGCTAACTTAGGAGCCGAGCGCTTTCTGGCTGTAGGGAGAGGCTTTACCATCCCCCTCTCCATGCTGACGCGACCTTGCTTTGATTATGTGGCCTTGGGTCACGTCCACCGACACCAAAACCTCAACAAGTCGAATAACCCACCAGTCATCTATCCCGGTAGCATTGAACGGGTGGATTTCAGTGAAGAAAAAGAAGACAAAGGGTACGTGCTGGTTGAACTGGAACAGGATAGCGCACAATGGGAATTTTGTCCTCTACCCGTGCGTCCTTTCCGCACCATTGAAGTAGATGTTTCTGAGGCAACCGATCCCCAGAAGGCTTTATTGAAGGCGATTGGAAAAAAGGACATTAAAGATGCCGTCGTGCGGCTAATTTACAAGCTGCGTTCCGAGCAACTGGATTTGATGGATAACACTGCCATCCATCAAGCCTTGAGTGATGCCGCTAGCTATACGATCCGCCCTGAACTAGTCAGTCAGTTAGCGCGACCTCGCTTGCCAGAACTCGGTGTCGGTAGCAGTATCGATCCCATGGAGGCGCTCAAGACCTATCTGGAGAACCGAGCAGACCTCAAAGATATTGGCGTAGAAATGATGGAAGCCGCACAGCGCTTACTGAACACGGATGGGAACAGTTGGTTAGAGCTAGCCGATACCGAACCATTAGCTCAAGAGGGTGCAGTTAAAGGCAACTTACAGTTGGTCGATGCTCCAGATTCTCAACTCCGACTACTTTAAAGGTGACGTTGGAAGAATCCCACCTCGATGATATCGAAGTGGGATTCTTGAACTCAAAAGCCAAAACCTTTATTTTGACTTCTATAACTTGATAGACGGAACGATTTTTTCAATCCTATTCCTGATGGAAAAGAGGATGTAACGTCCCGTCATTTGGTTTCTATGAAGAAAAGATGATGCTAGAAATCAGAGGATCACGAAGGTGAGGGTGAGGGCGAACCACTCGCTTCAGGCGATGGGCTTGTTGTCCCCGCAGGACTCGTCTCCGGTGAAGCCGTACTTCCTGCTGGGGTTTCAGCAGGAGTCGCTGTTGTATCGGCTGGAGATGTTGTGGTAGCCGGAGAAGAACTCGAATCTGGAGAGGCTTCCTGATTACCTTGGCACGCGGAGAGCGTTGCTACTAAACCAACTAGAAGCAGAGCAATGAGCTTGGGTTTCACGTCAAAGATCCTCACAACAACATTAAAGGTTTTTGGGTCTTTCCTATCCTGATAGGAAATGTAGAGCTTGGTAGCACTTGCTAAGGAGAAGACACTTAGAGTGCCTTTCTCGACTACTCAGGCTAGATGTAAACCATCTTGACCCAAGATACCTTAGATTTTACGAGAGTAGAAGTGTGCTGGTTCGCTTGGCGCGACGATTCACATTTCTACATCAGCCGTATTTAACCATGTACATCTCACTTTTGTGGAGATGTGGAGATCCCCCATTCCTTTCTACTACAGCTTACAGATGTCCGGATTTTTTGGCTAACTCTATCTCCTTAACCGAACTCCCGACACTTCTGGGTAAACTGCCAACTGCTGCCTTAAGCGGCTTAGGCAAGCCAAGACAAGCAAACAGCCACTATTATAGTCCTCAAGCTAAATCAGCTCCCTAGTCAAACGCATCTAGCTTGGGAGAGAGACAAAGCAAACTTACGTCTTAATCTCAAATCCAAAGATAGATTTAGGTTGTCAAACTAAGGCTTAAGCTTCAGGAAGATTTATACGACAGGCATATAAAAGTTACTAACATTTGCTCGATGATGATTTAGATAAACCATGACCGAAGTTCTGCCATCAATCACCGAGAAGTCAGTATGAGTTCTCCAATTTGGCGAACACTCCTATCCGCTCATCCATGCTTAAACTTCTACCCACTGCCTTAATTTTTGCCTTCCTGGTTTGTAGTATCCAAGGACAGTATCAACCCGTAAAAGCTGGTACCTGTGTAGCGGGTAGTAGTTGCGGACCGCAGCCGTTACGATTTGTACCGGGGCAACGTATCACGGTTGAGGTGGTTAATCTAACTGGGAGTGTGGTCAAATTACAACACGTAGCAGGTACGAATGCAGTTCCCATTAGTCCAGCGCAAGTGTACTCTTTTGTCAGAGGAGGGAGTACCGATCCCAATTTCTCGCTAGTCCTCTGGCATGCAATGGGACTGCCATTAAAGGTGAATTTGTTGAAACCCGACGCTAGAACGCTTCGGATAGAAGTGCGTCGGGGTGGTCGTTCTCCAGGCGATCGCACTGTTTATCTTAAAGATGATGGGAGTGTAGGTATTTTCTAGATTAAGTTTCCCTGCAAGCACTAGAGGCACTATCGATCGAACCTCTTGCGCTTGCTTGGGTTTGCCGAAAATCATAGATTGTGTTAGAGAAAGAAACCGTACTCTTTCAGATTGGACGAGAACGTTATGCCGCGTGGTGGTGCAAGAGAAAACAGTGGTCGTAAACCCAAGTGGAACCTGGGAGAAACAAAAGCAATCAGAGTTCCTGTCGCGATCGCAGATACAATTTTGGAAATTGCTCGGCGCTTAGATGAGGGTGAGACGCCAGAGTCAATCGTTATCCCTAGAGCAGCAGGAATCACGATGCCTGAGCCATCTAGGGAGAACCGAGAAGAATCAACAGGAGATGCCGAATCTACATCAACTCGAAAGCAGAAAAAATCAACGAGAAATACTTAAGCCACATGGCGTGCAGCCGCCTCAGTGAGATTTGAGACGAATCAAGAAAGATTGAGTTTTGTGTAACTGCGGCTTGGTTTCTCTAGCCGGATAAGGGTTTGAACAAATACTTCTTTACTTTTGCTAGAGCAATGACTCTCACGAAATTGAAGTTACATGTTCATTTGTTAGGGTTCTCAAACAAACGTAAAATCACGTTGTATTAGCTTGTGCTTTTAACAGAGAGGAGTAAAGTAAAAGATGAAGCAAATAAAGCTTCTCTGACAGATATTCCAAGAGGAAGTCAAGAGCGAAAAAAGGAGGATAGAACTAACTGGTTAATTCAATATCTGTCTCAGCAGATTGTATAACATTAGCAGCACTCAACAAGATAACTGATATTTCCTCAAATAGCGAACCGGGAGCAATGCTTCTACAGCGTTTACCTGAGAGCAACTCTGTGCAAGTTCAACAAAGGGAGGAGGTCACTCGGTTAAACATTGTTGGGTGCTGCTGCTTTAAGCGGATTACCATTCACGTTACTGGCTGCACATCTTGGCTTTCGGTCAGCGATCGGCGGTTAGTAGTCAGTGGTTAATGGACTTTGATAGCACGGTTTGCATGACAGCAGCTAACGTCGATCGCGGCTTATCCTAGAGAAGGTCTACTGAACAAACCGCCCGATGTTAAATATCCCTCAACTACTGGCAAAAGAGCTTTCCCTCAGTCCTTTCCAAGTTCAGAATGCACTGGAACTTTTTGCCGAGGGAGCTACTATTCCCTTCATTGCTCGGTACCGGAAAGAGCGGACTGGCTCTCTTGATGAAGTCCAGTTGCGCGATCTCTCTGAGAGATATACTTATCTAACAGAACTAGAAGACAGAAAAGCAGCGATTTTAGATGCGATCGCATCTCAAGGCAAACTCACCGATGAACTGAACGCCCAAATTCAAGCCTGTCTCCAGAAAAACGAACTCGAAGACCTCTATCTTCCCTACAAACCCAAACGACGCACGAGAGCCACTGTTGCTCGGGAAAAAGGGTTAGAGCCACTCGCTGAACTGATCAAATCCCTCAATACACCCAGTGCTAAACCTGCCTCATTGGAAGCAGAAGCCGCCAACTACCTTTCCCAAGAGAAGGGAGTCAATACCGCAGCAGATGCCCTCAAAGGTGCCTCCGATATCCTGGCAGAAGAAGTATCCGAAAAAGCTCACTTGCGTGCCTACCTGCGAGACTACCTCATGCAAAACGGGCTATTCGTCTCGCGGATAAAAGACGAGCGCC
>DATNPC010000051.1:0-5038 GCA_036703375.1 Allocoleopsis sp. | reverse complement strand
CGCTTATGATTTTCCGCTTCTGTGCGGCTGTAGAAGCGACCAACCGTATAGTGTTGAGCATTCGGCAGCAGCCTAACCAGTGTCCAGGGATAACCCTTTTGATTCCAGAATCGTTGTGTCGAATGCGGGGATGGTTCTGCTATGCGATCGCAACCCCGATGCTCCAAAATAGAATGAATTTGAGCTAAAAGTTGCGCTCTGTCTGGTGTCTCATCATTCGGTAACAAGCTCCATTCACGCACTGGCGCTGGTAGCCAAGTCAACGTGTAAGAAACTGAGCCTTTGCAAAGATACCAAGACAAGCGGCGTGGCTGTTTGCGGCAGTTGAACCCATCGGCACGTAAAGACGCAATAACCCTGTCGCCTTCGGCTTGGAGGCGAAGCCATTCAGTATGTTTCATTGTATGATTTGGGTGATTGTTTTTTAGGAAAGGGCGATCTGCGACAATTGCAAAAATGCGATAGCAAAGCGCAGATTGCCCGTTATCTATCGAAGGCTTTCTCAAACTAGACGCACGAGGCGATTGAAATCGCGGCTACACAAACGAAACCCGCCTGCGCGGGTTCAAGCCCTTGCAAAACATTGAGTCCGCGTAGGCGGACATTGTTTGTATAGCCCCATGCTTTAGCATGAGGGCGGCTAGCTTCGTGTGAGAAACTACCCATAGAGAGACAGGGAAACAGGAAGTATGGGGACTTCCCGTAGCGTTTCCCCGTCCTTTTTGTTGTCCTTGACCGGAACAAGTGTCCGGTTATAGAGAAAATGGTAAATGATACAAACTCAAATAGCAACCCTGAATTGGCAACTCTCAAACAGTTACGCGAACGCCTGGGAATGACGCAGGAAGAATTAGCGACTGAGCTAGGAACAACAAGCAGAACAATTAGACGCCATGAAACAGGCGAAAGAGAAATTAGGTTTTCGCTCCCTCAGATCAAGCGATTGATTGAGCTAATGCAAAGAGCAGGAATGTCTGCTGATGACTTACCTGACGATATCGACTGAGGCGGTATCAGTTCATCTCAGTCTCAAGAGGTGGTTGCAACAGCTAGGAAGTGAGGCTGAGGGAGGGGATGCGTGAAGCGTAGCTATCCGAAGGAATCGCGTTTGTTGGTGTAGGGAATGCGATCGCTAACAAAACCGTCCTCACCTTGAGAGGCTGATATACTAACTTCGATGCTCCGCTACTCAGAGTTACTGCCAGACCGTTGCTCGTTTTCACTCCACTAGCCAAGCAAATAAATTTCTGACTGTAAGCCGTAGTTCACTCGCAAAAGATGGCACAGGCAGTAATGCATCCGGTTCGTCAAATCCCTCAGTTTCGTGCTTTGGACGATAAACAAACACGGTTTGCTCATCTGGATCGATTAACCAACCCATTTGAGTTCCATGCTTGAGACAATGAAGAATATTCTTTGTCACTTTTGTCTGGCTTTGGTCAGGTGACAAGATTTCAATCGTCCAATCTGGAGCGATTAGAAATGTGTTAGCAACTTCCCCATTGTCGTCACGCGGAATCCTGTTCCAAACAAAAACAGCAATATCAGGTACGATTGAACGACCGCCAAAAGTACAACGTAACTCAGGAAACGCACGACCAATACGCTGAGGCTTGACTACCGTATTAACAGCAGGGACAAGTTCCCCTTGAATCGTGCTGTGTTTCCCTTGTGGCATAGGCTTTTGAATAATTTGACCATCAATGTACTCACTGGCGGGTTTCGTTTCCGGTTGTTGCAGAAACTCCTCCAATGTCAGCGTTTTAGATGGTATTTGTACCATTATGGGGCTGCCTCAAGACTGCCAAACTAACTTTAACCTCTATTTTAGGTACACGCTGGTTGGTGTGTGGGATACGATCGGCTTCGCTGGTGCCGTAGGCAATCGCACCTTAGCAGTAGCGCAGGAAGCAAAAATGCGATCGCGCTCTTATCAGCTGCTACAGCAAGGAAGAGTACGGTCAAGCTGAAGGTATAAAAAGAAGTAATCCTCAGCAACAATTTCGGGAGAGCTGATTGTGTCAGTCATTCAGGTCAACGGCATCGAGCTGTTCTATACCCTTCAAGGTTCCAGCGAAAACGAGCCATTACTGCTAATCGCAGGATTTGACAGTGACAGTTTAATTTGGGCCGCAATGATGCGATCGCTAATTCAGCATTATCAGGTACTTCGCTTTGATAACCGAGGAATCGGTCAAAGTTCTGCGCCAGATGCTCCTTACAGTATCAAACAAATGGCTGCTGATGCCAACGCGCTGTTGGATGACTTGAGCATCTCTAAAGTACACGTCGTTGGTCATTCCATGGGAGGACAGATTGCTCAAGAACTGGCTTTGGCACATCCAGAAAAAATCCACAGCTTAATCCTTCTCTCTTCTTGGGCAAAAGGAGACGAAAAGTTTAATTCACTGATCGAGCTATTTGGCGACTTGGCACAGAAGCTAGAAGGAATGCTGTACCAGAGGGTTCTATTACCCTGGCTGTTTACCGATGCGTTTTACTCAAGTCCAGAGGTCATGAAACAACTCATCGACTTGATTGAGAATTACCCATTTCCACCAACGCCTCATGGGCTGTACCACCAAAGTCGAGCCATCCTGGGCAGCGATACTAGCGATCGCATAGCAGAGATTCATTGCCCTACACTCGTAATGGTTGGGAAGGAAGACCTGGTGACTCCGGTCAGATTTTCTCAGCAATTAGCTCAAGGCATTCCCAATGCTGAACTCGCTATCCTCGATCGCGTGGGTCATGCCTTTATAGTAGAGTCACCAGATGCTGTAGCAAAAGTCATGCTCGATTTTCTGGCGAAGCACAGGCAACGCAGTGACCCGTGAGTAGTGACCTATTTAAATTCGTTATACGGAAACAATCCTCTTGAGCTTGGTTCTAAAGACAGGTTCTGATTACAGCTCAATTTAAGACATGGTATCTGTTCAAAACTTTACTCGCTCCAGTGTCGGTCAGTTTGAAGCTACAATCTCTGGAACTTGGCCGGAGAATCTATCCGGTCATATTTTCGTAGCCGCTCCCTATCATCACCCAGGAGAGCGTCATCTATTTGGGGGTACGGGGGTTACCATCCGTTGGGATCTTGCAGCACAAGATGGTAAAGTCAAACTCCACTGCCAACGAGTGCAGACGTGGGATAGTTTCTGGCAAGATTGGCTGCCCCTGACCTGGCGACAACGAGCATTTTTCCCCGCCAGGATGAGTCTATTGGGCATTGCCGAGCCTGCCAACACAGGGGTTGTGAACATGGGCGGGCGATTGATTTTGACCGCAGATGCAGGGCGCTACTGGGAAGTCGATCCAGTCACCCTGGAAACGATCGCACCTGTGGGATACTTTGACGAACATATCATCAGCGTTCCCTTGTCATTCTTTCCGATGGTGGCGAATACAGCCCATCCCTTGTACGACCCCCAAAGCGGTCAGCTAATTAGCTGCGAACTGAAAAGCATCCCGCGTCCAGGAGAACTTTTCGATGACATGATTAGCCGGATCTACATTACGGCGTGGGATGGCAAAGGGGCGTTGAAGCACTGGGAGGTAGATGGAACTCAACTCGACGGTAGTCCCCATACCCTTGTCGTCACCGAGGAATGCGCGATGATTCCCGATATGCCCTTCCAAATGGGCTTAACGACACTCATGGGGCTAAACGTTCCACCGGCTAAAGCTTATCCTCAAACCCAGATTTATATCGTAGAGCGCAAAGATTTAACAGAAACCAACTCAAAAGTTCCAGCACGCCTAGTTACGTTCCCTGGTGATAGTTACCACTTCCTCTGCAACTACCGCCATCACAATGGGAACATTCACATGGTTGCGGTGCAACAGGGAACGATTAGCCTAACTGAAGCGTTGGAACCCAGTGATGTCAACCACTTCAGTGGTAAACGCTACAGCAGTGAATATTGGGGCATTCCCTGGATGTTTGGTTTTGACCCCGGTGTGCTGCGGAAAGTTGTCATTGGTGATGGTCAACTGCTTCAGGAAGAAGCCTTTGTCCATCCCGGTTGGTATTCAACCATGCTGTATGCAGCTGACCCACGGGAGCAGTTTACCGCTTCCGGGTACTCGGCAATTTATCAAGGCTATGCAGGGTATTGGCGAGAGTTTATCTGCCGTCGTCAGTACCTTTCGTTCCGCGATCATCCCAACCGCATCCTCACTGATAAACAACTGCCAACCCACAATTTACCCTCCGTTCTCGCTCGCATTCCCGTAGCAGAAGATTGGAAAACTCTGACTGAGAAGTTGCGTTCAGAACAAGCCGAATATCCCGATCGCGAATTACCCCATTTAGGACGCGATTACTTGGACTTTTATGTCTTTCCCGATGGCTATCTGCTCGATAGTATTCAGTTCATTCCTCAAGAACAAGGTTATATTTTCACGACCGTGTTTGTCGAAAATCATCTCGAAGCTTGGTTATTTGCTGCCAATAGCCTCAAGAATGGCCCTGTTGCTAAACTAACGCTGCCTGACTCAGTTAACTTTGGCTTTACCTTGCATTCGGAGTATTTCGAGACGATTTCCCCCTCTCCTCGTACTTATCATGTCGATCGCATTGCCTGTGCCTTGCGGAGTTTAGTACGGGTACCTTTGGAATTTATCTCCAATTCAGCCGAGGCAATTCGCGATCGCTGATAACATCAGTGACTAGTGAGCAGTTAACTTATGACTCACCGGGTTCTCAACAAGCTCTGGTTTTTGCTGTGAGCAGTTACGGTCACTGGTCACTGCACACTGCTAAAGTAAAGAATCGACGCTCTCCTGCCCCTTCCTTAGCTCAGGAGAGCATCGAATGACTTCGTGCATATACACCCTATGCGATACAGTTAGCCTACAAAGAAAAAGTAAAAAACTCGACAATGTTCCCGTCACTCCTGCTCCAGTTGAGTAAAGGCTTCTTCCAAGATGGCAACAACAGCACGTTCTTCAGGTCGCAGGCTATAAGGTGAATCCTCTGATTGCGGCTGGTTCGCTTCTTCCGGTGTCACCCTGAGATTGCCTTCGAGATAAGTATCAA
>DATNPC010000050.1:0-2991 GCA_036703375.1 Allocoleopsis sp. | reverse complement strand
CAACTTGCCAGAAGTATCCCACACACGGGCAGTTTTGTCCCAAGATGCGGTGACAATCCGCTTACCATCCGGGCTAAAACTGGCACTAATGACACCACCCTGATGCCCTTTTAGCTCGACTAACAACTTACCAGAAGTATTCCACACACGGGCGGTTTTGTCCGCAGATGCAGTAACAATTTGCTTGCCATCTGGGCTAAAACCCGCACGATAGACATCGTCCTGATGCCCTTTTAGCTCGACTAACAACTTACCAGAAGTATCCCACACATGAGCTGTTTTGCCCCAGGATGCAGTGACAATCAACTTACCATCCGGACTAAAACTCACACCCGTTATACCGAACTGATGCCCTTGGAGTTCAGTCAGCAACTTACTATTTGTATCCCACACCCGCGCTGTACCATCATTTGATGCCGTAACAATCCGCTTCCCATCTGCACTAAAACTGGCACTGTTAACGCCAATAGCGCGGGAAACGTGAGAGGAACAGCTGTTAAGGCAGAGGCAGCGAACAGGGGAAGCAATAACAGACCAATTCTCTGTAGACGCATGAAACTCAATCTAGGGCGTGCGAGCGATTATCTCCTGGAAAGTTATATCTCATACCCCTGAACTTATGCACTGTAGAAGCCACAAGTAATATCAAAACCTCTATTCCTCTGTTGTTACTTCGGGGAGAGTCAAATTTAGGAGTACACTCAACTAGCGATCGCTAATTTATCGATTTCGTCCTCCAATGCCTCACACAAGGAGCGAGGGTAATTAAATCTTCGATATTGCGTTGCATGGTGCGGCAAATTGTATCTAAGGGTAAATCATTTGAGTCATAACCAAAAGGATTTTCAATTTCAATGCCAATTTGCTCAATTCCAAATACGGTAAAACTAATCAACCCCACTACCAAACCAGTCAACCAATTCAATTCATTGACAATTTGAAAGGGTAGTGATAGACAGTAAATTAACAGCAATTGCTTCAGGTGAATAGCATAACCTAGGGGAATCGGCGTTTTTAAAATCCGCTCGCAACTCCCTAAAACATCAACCATGGCATCGAGTAACTTCAACATGGCACTGAGTTGATAGGTGTTGAGGCGATCGCGTTCGTGCTGTTCTTGGAGATAATCACCGATCCAAAAAGCAATTTCCAGAGGAGGGTGATTCATCCTTTGCAGTATTTGATACTGTTCTGGTGCCATCAAGGCAGCTATCTCACTGTTTAATGGCTCCGACTCAGGTGCAACTTAACCGCAACGGCAAATGCTACTAATAACCGCAACGTTTCTATTTTTGCTCTTCTATCTTCTGGCTCGCGCTCTTCAATCGCTCCCCACAGTTGACGCGCCAAGTTCCGCACCGTATTGACTAAGATTCCCCACGCTTTCCGACCTTCCCAAAACCGTTCGTAAGCCGTGTTTGTCCGAAAAACTAATAGCAACCCTAAGACAACACTGGGAACGACTCCACTGAGAATTGGCCAAGATACAGAAAAGCCAAATTGATGAATTAGCGAAATAAAAAAACCAAAGAGCGTACACAAAATCACTCTAGGGAGAATTCCCGGAATGACTGACCCTTTCACTTGCAAAGCCACTCGAAACCAGTTCCCTTTCTTCCCATCAGTATTATCGATCGCTGCTGACTTAGACATGTATCAGTGTTAATTTAGACCTATTAGCTCTAGCGCCTATCCTAACCGAACGCATTGGATTTTTCCCCAGTCCCTAGTTTCCTGGCAGGCTCGCTCTACAATCCATTGCCAATCAGAACAGACCGTATCTAGTAGCTAGGGTCAAAGGATTTCACTCGCACTCTACCTATCGGGGAAGTCATCGAATTCACAGATGTCAGGAGCGATAATAAAAGTAGCAGGTATATTCAAGTCCTGAAGGTACCTACTAATCCTTGCGATCGCCTCAAAATAGGCAAGGAGGAAACAATGGTTGCTTACTATGACACCATTGCACAGCTGTATCAAAAATCAAAAGCGTTACCCTATCGCTGGGTTGAAGCGTATACCTTCTTCCAACTACTCGGTGACATCAGGGGAAAATCACTCCTCGATTTGGGTTGTGGAGAAGGATACTATTCCAGACAATTTAAGCAACAGGGGGCAGCACGGGTAGTGGGGGTGGATATTTCGCCAGTCATGATTGACCTGGCCAAAAAGGAGGAGACCAGAAAACCACTCGGTGTTGAATACCTTGTCTGTGATGTTCTCGAACTTGGACGAATCGGCAGTTTTGACTTGGTGGTTGCTTCTTATCTGCTCAATTACACGCAAACGAAAGAGCAACTGCTGAAAATGTGTCAAACGATCGTCATTAACCTAAAACCGGGCAGTCGTTTTGTCAGCATTAACGATCGTGTCCAACAACCTCCTGAGTTTTATCCTAGTTGTAAAAAGTATGGATATAGCAAACATCTTTCCCAACCTCTGCAAGAGGGTACACCCATTACCCTGACATTCACTCTTCCTGACGGTCAGAGCTTCAGCTTTGATAACTATTACCTCAGCCAAGCTACTTATGAATGGGCCTTTCATAGCGCAGGGTTCCAGGCGTTTCGCTGGCACTGGCCGATGATTTCTCCTCAAGCCGTGCAAGAATTTGGCAAAGAGTTCTGGCCGGATTTCCTCGCTTCTCCCCCTATCATTGGCATTGAGTGCTGGAAATAGAGAGTTTCCGTGATTAAGAATCTTACCTTTCACTCTTATGTGGAAAACCTCTCTCCTTGTAGGAGAGAGGCTTTGATTTTTCCCCCTTCCCTTCAAGGGCTATGCCTTACCCACATCTCCTGAAGCCCTGTAGGGGCGTTAGCGAAGCGGTAGTGAGCTGGCGAGCGTCAGCATTCGTGTAGAAATATTTGGGTAAGACCGACAAGATAAAACGCGAATGCTTCGCCCTCAACCGATGAAATCATGCGATCGCGTGGAAGGGGTTAGGTTTTTCCTGAACTTTTCCACATGACGTGAAAAGTCAGATGTAAG
>DATNPC010000049.1:0-22576 GCA_036703375.1 Allocoleopsis sp. | reverse complement strand
GTTGTAGGCAACACCGATTAAACGACTGGGATTTTCAGCTAACCCTTGCAAGTTAAGGACGGCCTGCTTAAATACTAGAGTAAAATTTAAGGCGCTTTGCTGCTCGATCTGAGCTATAGCCTTACTGTAGAGCGTTATTTTCTTCTCTAGCTCCGTAAGTTCATGACCGATAAAATATGAATTTTTGCAGATATGATAGGCACAATAACCAGCAAATTGAAAGTCTCCAGTTTCTAGACCACTTTGATAGCCCTCAATAACAATTGGTAGTGTTTCTCTAAAATGCTCTTTCCAATGGATTATGAAGGCTCCTAAACAGTGGTACACCTTAGATTTGACCGTCTTGGCATTTAACCGATCTACCAAAGTTAAACCCAATTTGCCAAATTTATAACCCAACTCAATGTTTTGAAGTACTCCACAAAGAATTAGTCCATAACCAATATAACCAACTGCTGACCAAGGTGAATTACCATATTTAATAGATAATTTAACCAGCGATAACACCATTAGCAAGAAAATTTGACGAGCAGCGATAAACGTAGCAGCCGATATACTTGTCAGGATATTCATGACTGCTAGTTGTTCAGGCGCGGTCATTTCTGGCAGATGAATGAGGTCTTCAATTTCCCATCCCGTACAGAGCGATATGGTTTCCTGTAGCGCTTTTTGAACCTCCGAAGAGCTAGGTTCTTCTGGTAATATCAATCCTAAGCCATTGAGTACTTGGAGTCCAACTTTTATCGATTCTTTGAGGTTATTTTGTGTCCCAGCTGCTTGAATTTTAGTCTCGTAAATTTTTACTTTATCCAGCACTGTTTTGGCATGATTTAACACGACTTCTGCCCATTGTTCCATCTGCTCAAAGTCGCCATTAAGATACGCCGCCTCTGCTGCTTCCTCGTACAGTGCTAAGGTTAGGTTATAGGAACTTTGCCAACTATCTGCACTCAGAAGTTGAAGTCCCGCATTCAAATATCCAACTGCTGCTCCATAAGCCGTTGCTGCTTTCGCTTTCTGACCCGCCATCAGATTCAGTTCAGCGATTTCATCTCGTTCTTGTTGAGAAGTCACCAGTTCAACACCAAGATTAAGATGATCGACTATCTTAAATATTTCCTCTGATAATGACGAGGGTGCGGTATTCTGCAACAGCAAGCGACCTATCTGTAAGTGAACTGCTGTTTTTTGCTCGTCATCAATCAAGGCATAAGCTGCTTGCTGTACCCGGTCATGCAGGAATTTATAATCTTGAATTAAAAGTTCTTCATCTAGTTCAGATATCGGCAAAATTAACCCCGACTGAACTGCCGGAGTTAGTTCAAGGGAAATTTGATGGGGTGATTTTTCACTAATGATAGAAAGGGTGTTTAAGTCGAAAGATGCACCCACACAAGCGCAAGAGCGTAAAACCTGCTGGGTGGATTCTGGCAGTTTCTTGACTTTGCCAATCATCAACTCCACCACATTATCAGTAATGGCCTTAGCTTCAATTTGGTCAATATCCCACTGCCAGAACCCCCCCCTAACCCCCCCTTGGTAAGGGGGGGAATTGAGCGATTCTTCTTCTTTTACTCCCCCCTTAATAAGGTAGGCTGGGGGGGTTAGGGAGGATTGAGGGGGGGTAAACGTTAGTAAATTTTCTGCGTGCAGGGTTTTCAGAAATTCATTGACAAAGAAAGGATTGCCCCCGGTTTTCTTCACCACCAGTTCTGCCAAGGGTTTTACCTCAGCGATGCCACTGTACAACGTATGGGCAATCAGTTGCGCGATCGGCTCGCTATGTAAAGGTGCTAGGGTAATACAGTTGACAGGTGCCCCTTCCTTGCGGATACTATCAAGGGCGATCGTTAAAGGATGGGCAGAGTTGACCTCGTTATCCCGATACGCCCCAATCAAAAATAAATACTGGGTATCAGCATCGGTCATCATCAGTTCTATCAACTTGAGAGTGGCGGAATCTGCCCACTGCAAATCGTCCAAAAAAATAACTAAGGGATGCTCTTTTGTACAACATGCCCGGATGAAGTTTTGAAAGACGAGATTAAAGCGATTTTGCGACTCAGTTGCTCCTAACTCTGGCACGGCAGGCTGTTTGCCGACAATCAGTTCCACTTCGGGAATCACATCAATAATTACCTGACCGTTGGGACCAAATACGGTTAATAGTTTTTCTCTCCATTGGTCAAGTTGAGAAGAGCTTTCACTTAAGAGTTGTCGTACCAAGTCTTTAAAAGCGCTGACGACAGCTGAGTAGGGAATATTCCGCTGAAATTGGTCAAATTTACCGGAGATGAAATAACCGCGTTTTTCAGTAATCGGTTTATAAATTTCTTGCACCAGTGCTGACTTTCCGATACCGGAATAACCCGCCACCACCATCATTTCGATAGCGAAGCGGGACGCGGTAGCATCCTTTTTGGATTTGGGATTTGGAATTTGGGATTTGAAATTTTCAGAGGGCGGATGTTGTTGAGAGGTTGTTGGTTTTTCCTCGATGGTATCGGCTAAACCCGCCCCTACACCCGATGCCACATGCTCAAATGCTGCTAGTAAGATTTCAACTTCCGCCTCACGTCCATAGAGTTTTTGGGGAATTTGAAACTTTTCAGAAATATCTGATGAAGCGAGGGGAAAGTCTGATATATTTCCACTTGTCTGTAGTTGGTTCAGACATTCTTCTAAATCGGCTTTAAGTCCCCAAGCACTCTGATAGCGTTCCTCCGCCGTTTTTGCCATCAGTTTCATCACAATGTTTGAAACAATTGTTGGTAGGGGCGATGCCTGCGTCGCTCCTACAAGTTCATGGGGTGGCACTGGTTGTTTAGCAATATGACAATGCACCAACTCCAGGGCATCAGTTGTCTCAAACGGAAGTTGTCCCGTCAGCAGTTCGTAGAAGGTGACACCGAGAGAGTAAAAATCTGTTCGGTAATCTAGAGAACGATTCATCCGTCCCGTTTGCTCCGGCGACATATAGGCTAAAGTACCTTCTAAGACATTGGGATTTTTTAGGGTAGGATTTTCGCGAGTTAATTGGGTGGAAATGCCAAAGTCAATAATTTTAAGTTGCTCGGTTTCTGGGTTATAGACGATATTGGACGGGTTAATATCTTTGTGAATAATATTGCTGCTGTGAATATGTCCTAAACTTTGGGCTGTCTTGATGGCAATATTCAGGAATTCGGGTAGGGTCAATACATCCGTGCCTGCCCCCATACGCTCATTCATCAATTGCCTCAAGGATGACGCACCGAAATCTTCTAAGATAATGACCAAAGTCCTCTGTAGTGGTTCTAAGCTATAAGCTTTGACCACCCCATTTGTGTTCAGATGGCGGGTGATTTCATATTCCTGCTTATACCTAGTAATTTCATTTGGTGTAGGATAATCTTGTTTTAAAGCCTTAAGAATAACAGATTGACTATCCTGTTCTCGGATACCTCGATAGACTAGGGAATTAGCACTTTCATAGATTTGGGCAAGAATCTGGTAGCCAGGAAGGGTAATCATAAGCAGATGAACGCTATGCTATCTTCTATATCCTGTGTACGGGCTGTGCTTGGCGTATGCTACCCCACGACTTTTCTGCCTGGAAGACGGTGTATTTAACTTTTCAGACATCCTCTAAATCTTGGTAGGTCATGTGCGATCGCTGCATCCATCTGTATGAGTAGATATGGTTGCTGGTGGGTATTGAATATCCCGCTCTGGATCGCCCAACTCGCGCACATTGGCAGCAAATTCTAGCAAAATACCATCAGGGTCAAAGAAATAAAAAGAAGAGAGAAATGTAGTGTCATCAGCTTCCGGAACGTAACCGGAAGGAACATCGGCATGATGCAAAATGGGCGTGACTTGGATACCCTTGGCAACCAGCCTATTTTTGTAGTCCTCAAGTTTGTCTAAGGGAACCTTGAAGGCTAAATGATTCAGCGAGGCATGTGCGGTTGTGATGTTGCCTGTTTGCAGGGCATCTGGTCTTACTGATGCAATGCCAGGTGCCGCTTCTGGTGCCTGAGGAAACCAGAAAAAAGCCAAAGCATCTCCATTGCCGATATCGAAGAAGAAATGTTGCCCACCATCTGGTAACGCAATGGTTTTGATGAGATTAAGACCCAGCGTGTTGGTGTAAAAATCCACTGTTCGTGCCATGTCTTTGCAGACTAGAGCGATGTGGTTAATTCCCTGGAGTTCAAACTCTTTCATATCGCTACCTGCTGATGGAATTGTCTTTGGCTTTTTCCCGATTTTCTATCAAGGGTTGAGCTGAGTCGCCAGCCTTGGAGAAACAGCAGAGGCAGCTGAACCTTGCCGTTCTAAGTAATTGTAGACGGTGGCGGAAACTTGACGGATGAAATTCCGACCCTGGACATCTTTGTACGGGCGTCTGACAAAGATACCTGCTAAATAACGTTTGCCATTTGGCATCGTAATCACTCCAGCATCACCAATCAGAAATCCAATATCTCCAGTTTTGTCAGCAATTTCAGCACCTGGGCCCAAGCCCGCAGGGAGGAGCGTTTTAATGGTTGTATTGCTTAACAGTTCTAAAATTTGCTCTCGACTCGACGAATCTACTAACTTTCCATTCATCAACTGTGCTAGCAACCGCACCATATCCTTAGAACTGGTGGTATTCGTTCCTTTTAAGTCAGCCAGCATATTCCGCATGACTGTGTCCTTAAGTCCCCAACTCCGGAATCGCTGATTGAGTTTGGCGATGCCACCCAAGCGATCGATAATCATATTGGTAGCGGTGTTGTCGCTGATGGTAATCATCTTCGCCAACGTTTCTCGGGTACTAAATTTAGTCCCCGCCGGTCGATATTGCATGGTGCCAGAACCTCCCGTTACCAAGTCGCGCCGCATGGCCAATGTTTCGTCCAGGTTGACTTTCCCTGCTTCTAAATCTTGGTAATAGGCAACGAGGATGGGTAGTTTGATCGTACTGGCTGCCGGAAAAACGCGATCGCCATTGATGTCCAAGTAGTTTCCTGTATCCAAATCCAGGAAAAACATTCCCGATTGAAGCGATTTATACTGAGCCATCAACGCTTCAATTTGAGGTTGAAGTCCCGGCATTTCTATCCCCAAGGGCAGTACGCCAGCAAAGGACATCGCTGGTGCTGGTGGTACGGGAATATCGAGTTGAGTTGAATTCGTTCCTTGAGTACTTCTCAAGGAGTTATCCGCTGTAACTCGCTCAGGAGTAGGTAGCTGGACAGACCAACGAGTCGCTGAATCGGCACGCACTTGCACTTTTTTCGGGTCTATCGTGTAACCCGGTGCTAATTCAATCACCATTCGGGTTGTCGCAGTGTCAAACTGCCCCACCCGAATATCCTGAATAAACGGCTCTATTTTTTGATGCGTTTGAGGGTGTCCCAATTGGGTTCCTGGTAGCTCGACAACTAGACGGTTCGGATTCGCGAGCAAAAAGACTCTAGGCTGAACTCCTTCATCCGTCGTCAAGGTCAACTGACGAAGATTGGGATTGAAGTTCCAAGAGTCCAAGCTACCGGCATTGGCTGCATTAGAAATCAGAAAAACGCTCAAAAAACTGGGTAAAAGCCAGCGTACTTTCACCAAGATATCTCCTTAATTAGTTGTGTGAGGGCGATGGGTTAAAACTTGCATTGACATGAATGCTGGGATTAACCGTTGAGCAACTGCTCGTCAGAAGAATTTTTCTTCTGAAAAGTTTCCCGAACAGGAAGAAATCCACATTCAGGAGCAAGGGATCGATCGAACTTGCGTCAATGGCAGGTATGCCCTAGATAGAATAGGCGCGATCGGTACTTCTGGCAACTTGTAACTAGTAATACAAAATAAACCCTTTCGCCCTACTTCTTGGATAATGAAGGAATTCACACCTATTACCCTCGGCATGAGTGTAAAAATTCACTTGGGCTGAAACGGCGCGTACTTGCCTCCTAGCCCTTCAACAATCGCCTGAGTGTTGGCAATTAGCATTTTCTCGTAAGTGTCGGCTCGTGTTCCTTTGTCTCCCAGTCCATCAGCAAACAGCTTTTGGGCTGAAACTTTAACATTAGCTTCTTTAGCGACAGTCTCGATCAGCTTTGGGTTAATCGTTGCTTCGGCAAAAATCGTGGGGACACTCGCTTGCTTAATCTCGCCAACTAATGATTTCACCCGTCCTGCTGTGGGCTTTTCATCCGTACTAATGCCTTGCAACGCTCCGTCAATCGGAATTCCATACGCAGCCGCGTAGTATCCCATGGCATCATGGGTTGTCACTAACTTACACTGCTGGGCGGGAATCGTGCCAATTTGCGATTTAATCCAACTATCGAGTTGGGTGAGTTCGCCGGTCATTTTTTCGGCAGTGCTACTGTATTGTTTCGCATGGCTGGGAGATAGTTTTTCCAAATTGTCCCGAACCGTTTCGACCATCCGAACGCCGTTTTTAGCATCATGCCAGACATGGGGGTCAAATTCACCCTGTTCGCGATCGCTTTCTCCGTTCTCCTCGTCTCCATGTGCGTGTTCTTCACCCTTGAGCGGCTTGGGAACAGCGAGTTCGCTCACGGCTACCTTAGGTGCAGGATTGTGAGTAGCCTGGATGAGCTTGAGCAACTGCGGTTCAAAACCATAGCCACTGTAGAGAATCAGATTAGCTTGTTCAATGGATTTGCGATCGCTTGGCTTGGGTTGATAGACGTGAGGGTCTGTACCCGCAGGAATCAAACACGTCAGGTTAATGCTATCTCGGGCAATTTCTTGAGTCATATCGCACAGGACGCTAGTCGTCGCCACAACCTTAGGTTTGCCACTATTACCTGCGGTTGATGATGTCGCCGATGTTGTATCCGACGATGAAGATGACGGTGTCGTTGATTGGGGAGAACCACAGCCAGCCAATCCGAGTACCAGTGTCAAAACAACAGTGCTTTCTAGGCAGCGCGTTTTAACAGAACAGCTTTTTAACATGACCAGTTCTGGCAGGATGTAATATAACGATAATTATTCTCATTCAGTTTGTTCATGTTAGAAGTTCAAAATTTAACTGTCAACTATCGAGGTATTCATGCGCTATCGAACATCAGCTTTTGTGTAGAGCCCAAGCAAATAGTGGGCTTGATTGGGCCCAACGGTGCTGGCAAAAGTACGTTAATCAAAGCCATGCTGGGTTTAGTTCCTGCCACGAGTGGGACGGTTAAGTTCAATCAACAGGCACTCAAGCAGCAGTTACGGCATTGTGCTTACGTGCCGCAGCGATCGCAAATAGACTGGGATTATCCAACTACCGTGTGGAGTGTAGTGATGATGGCGCGGACTGCACATACGGGATGGTTTCGCTCGCCGAGTCGTCAATCCCAAGAAATTGTGGCCGATGCACTCCAGCGAGTGGGAATTTGGAACCTGCGTCATCGTCAAATTGGAGAACTTTCCGGTGGACAGCAGCAACGGGTTTTTCTAGCCCGCGCAATAGCTCAGCAAGCCAAGCTATTCTTGTTTGATGAACCCCTTGCCGGAATTGACAAAAAGACAGAAGAGATTCTCTTTCAGATTTTTGCCGAACTGCGATCGGAAGGCAAAATGCTGCTGATTAGTTCTCACGAGTGGGGAGAGGCGTTAATGAATTACGACCGATTGCTATTGTTAAACCAACAATTGGTGGCTAGTGGTTCCCCTCAAGAAGTGATGACTTTAGAAAATATTCGCTGTGCCTATGGTGGCGGTATCAAGTCCTGTCTGCTCGACAAAAATATGGAGACAGTGTTTTTTTGTTAATCGTTATAGTGATGAATTACTAGCCATAATGGCTGGCTAGGGAAAATCTAAACTCTAAACTCGATATGTTGAATTGGTTAGTCGAACCGCTGAGCTATGAATTTATTAGAAATGCGATCGCAATTGGAATTCTCACAGGGATTCTTTGTCCAGTTATTGGCACCTACCTGATTGTCCAGCGCATGGCTTTACTCGGTGATGTAATCGCTCACGCGGTATTACCGGGACTGGCGATCGCTTTTTTTTTCGGTGTTGATATTTTAATTGGAGCCTTTATTTCCGGCGTTTTCAGTACATTTGTGATTGCTTGGATTCGTTCTCAATCTCGCGTCAAATCCGATGCCGCCATGGCATTAACCTTTTCTAGCTTTTTTGCATTGGGAGTTACCCTGATTACCTTATTAAAAAGCAAATTAGATTTAGATGCTTTACTATTTGGTGATATTTTAGGCGTTTCAACAGCAGATGTAGTTCGCACGGCTATTGTTACTGTTATTCTTTTAATTTTAGTTAAATTATTTTATAAAGAATTACTCTTCTATACATTTGATCGGCTAGGCGCTCAAGCACTCGGATTTCCCGTCAATGCTCTTCATTATGGTCTCATGGCTGCGATTACTCTGACGATTGTGACGAGTATGCAAACGGTGGGTGTCGTCTTAGTGATTTCCCTGTTGGTTGGGCCTGGTATTACCGCTTATCTCTTAGTGAAAGAACTTCACCAGGTAATAATACTAGGCGCGATTTTGGGCATTTTTGCCAGTATTAGTGGAGTATATGCCAGCTACTACTTCAATATTCCTTCGGGACCAGCAATTGTATTGGTAACGTTCAGTTTATTTCTATTGGCACTTCTATTGAGCCCATCTCAGGGCATTTTGACACGGTCCGACCGGGCTAATCGTTCAACTTGGCTTGGGCGATTGTTGCAATCTATCAAGCTGGGCGGTAAGTGAGAGATATCGCAAAAAGCAGAGGGGTAGAGGGCAGAGGGCAGAGGGCAGAAGGCAAAAGGCAGAAGGATAATTACTGGCCTGTAGTCGTTTGAGCTATTAAATCTGTCCTAACCTGAATGGCACTGACTTAAGAACTTCATCCGTCTTCGTCCAATCCACCCTTGCGGAGGGGGTCTGGGGGAAGCGCACGTCCCCCAGTGGGGGGTTTGGGGGGAACCCCCCCAATCTTGGTTTTTCCAAAGAACAACTTTTTTCCCTTAAGTCAGTGCCATTCGTTCTAACCTTGCAGTTGATCAAGAGTTCTGATATTTTTGCTGGTACAAACGTTCGCATTGCCCTCAACACATGAGTTGTTGCTGAGGCTGCTAACCGGTCTTCTCAAAAAGAGTTTGACGAATGAGTGCAAAAAGTGCCTAGGAGGCAGTAATCTACTATTTGGTAATTTACTTCAATTTGGTCACAAGCACGGGCGTTCTGCCTGCGGCTCCAGCTATCTTGGACACTAACGCAGCAGCTTTGTCAAGAGCATGCTGTTCGTTTAACTTGTTTGGAGATAGCACGAGTGCTGCTGTTCTTGGGTTCGCCCTGCTGTAACACGTCATTCTGTAAAAGGTGTCATGATCTACCAGCCAACTCAAAGCATCCAAAACTCTGCTCGCCCTTGGTCGATTACCTGCATGCTGCCAGATGCTCAGCACTACACTGTAGCGCGTTTCCATAATCGTCGTGATGCCGAAGATCACCTCAGATTTTTGCAGCGCCATATGCCCAACTCAGCGTTTGAACTAGTCTTCGATTCATCTGCCGAGAAAGACGAATTGTCAAAGCTGTAAGACTGATAGAAATGCCCTCGCAGGGGAATCTAGAGGGCATTGACAATTGCTTGAAGTATCCAAAGAGTACCGAGTCGATATGACAGTGTAATGACATAGAGGTGGAGAAGATGCGATCGCGTTTCGCTGCCCCTTCTGAGCAATCAATACAAAAGCGATCGCACAGAATGTAGATGGAGATGAATCTAGGATCGCCGATCTGCCACCAATCTGGCGGTCATCTCAGTTACAAATTGAACACTGAAATTTGTGTTGGTTTGTAGTTAGACCCCTGCTTATTGGCACAGTATCCTACTGTTACCGTTTGATTTGGCTGGATAACCTGTTGCCAAGACTCTGGTACTACTAGATACTTCGTGCCTTGAGGCAGAAAATTCCCTCCCCAAGCTTGAGTAAGCGTTGCCTGATTGGGAGCAAACGTCAACTGCCAATTGCGAGTACTCGCATTGCCCTGATTCGTTACCTGTAGATTGACACAAACACGAGTCTTCTCATCCGACTGAATCAGCGCTGTTGCTTTCAGTTGAGGGCTTCCCGACACATTTGTCGTACCACTAGTAGAGGAACTGGCATTGCTGCTAAGAGATAAACTCGTTGTGCCACTACTAGAAGTGAGCGTGGTGCTGCCGCTTACAGAATTGGTTATCGCGGTAGTCGAAGAACTCGTAGTACCACTGCCGGAGGAAGTGGTAGAAGCACTCGCTACAGGTAGCAGCGTGTTGAGCAGTTGTTGTTTGGCTGCATCAACTGTTGTCCAATCATTGAGCAAAATTCCGCCCGTATCGGCGCTGTTAGGATTCCAACTCCAATATGTGAACGAAAGATTCTTTTGCTTGATAAAATCGACAAACTTGCGCTGCCAAATTCCTTCTTTAGAGACAGTATCCACCTGACGCCCCCCAAACTCTCCGATCAAAATAGGCGCGATTCCCTGGGTGGCAATATAGTTGAATCCAGTTTCCCAGCGAGCGGGCATATTGTTGGGAAAAGTAGGGTCAGAAAACCAAGACGCATTATAAACACCAGGGCCATATTCATGAGGAGAATAGACTAACTTTTTGGCGATGGAGAGGCGAACCGGGTATTGCTTAACATCGACCAAATTGCCGCCATCCCAGTACCATTGATTCTTTTCAGGTACATTTCCCACACCTTCTACCACGATCAACCAATTGGGCGCGATCGCTTGTATCGCACTACCACATCGCTCAGCAGCCAGTCGCCAATCTGTTGCTTGATTATTGTTTCCCCATCTCGCTTGACCGTGAGGTTCGTTTTTCAGGTCAGCCCCAATAACATTGGTCTGGTTTTTGTAGCGAGTTGCTAACAGTTTCCAGGTATTAATCCAGTCAGCTTCTGTAAACCCGTCGCCGTACCATAGTTCGGGAATACTGTAGTCATTGAGTTGATGACTGTCTAAGAGAATGAATAATCCTTGCCGTTGGGCTTCCTGAATAATTAAATCCATGACCTGTAGAGGAGTTTTCCCCTGAAGGTCTTTGTTGCTACCAATACTGAAGTCAACCCCACTAATAGTAGAAGCACGTAGCGCTTGCACGGAGTAGGGAAGCCGGATGACGTTGTATCCCAGACTTTTGATCTGAGCCAACATGGCTTTGTAATCTCTAACCCATAAGCCATGAGGAGTATGTGTTTCGGTTTCCATCCCAAACCAGTTCACTCCCCTCAGCAGTACTTGCTTTCCTGCCGCATCCACAATGGTAGACCCGTTAGTCGAGAGTGGAAGTTGAATAGTCGTCGTCGTTGCTGCGTTTACCGCACTGCCAATTGTTTGAAAATTTTGAGTCAAAACAATCAATAAGAATATTAGAACAGCACCAATCCAATGCCAGTGGATAGAGCGTCTAGTCCTAGAACGAAAAGCGATCGCATTGAAGTCAAGACTTGTATTAATGCTCTTGAAGCGTCGGCGCAAAAACTGGAAAGCTGTCAAAATACGTCTGTACTCGCGGTGAGAAAACACCTGAGTAATCCATTGAAAAAAAGGGGTCATGTTATGTATCGAGGTAAGTCAGCTTGTTAGACACACCTACAGCACTCAGATGAGTCCCAATAGCTTGCAGGGGTCACTCCTCAACGTTCTTTAACTGTCAACTATCTTTAGATAGGTTTATTGTGTAAATGCACTGTCCAATAAAATCTCACACGGCTGTGAAAATCTCTAGCCGTTGGATATTAGCTTCATCAAAACAACAAATTATCAATTCGCGCGCTAGCCAGAAACAACACACTAGACCCGTTAACTCGTAAGGGTTTGACACCTGCCAACGCAAAGAAAGGGGAAGCCGGAGACGTGAGGTTATTTAAAGGAATGTTAAAGAAATGTTGCCGCGTTGGCTTCGCTAACCAAGTTTAGTTTGGGCTTTTACTCGCCCTGCTCTGAAGAATTTAAAAAGTCAGCATCTGCTTCTGGTAGAGAAGGGTTAATACTAATGCCCGAACCTAATTCAAATCCAGCCGGAGTCGTCAGCCGGGGCTGGATTTGGCAATACCAGTGGACTTGTGGTTCTTCAGCTTTGTAGCGTGCTGCTGTATTAATCGCGTAATTGTAATCAGGATCGTTTAATTTTTCGTATAACTGGGTGAGAACGTTCTTTAAGATCGAAGCAAAATCTGATTTTTCACAATCGGAAATACTGCCAAAATCTGCCTGATGATGTTTTGGCATAATCCAAATTTCAAACGGAACCTCAGCCGCATACGGAACAAAAGCCAGGAACGATTCATTTTCCTGAACAACTCGCCTGCGATTTTGCATTTCAAAATCTAAGATGTCGCAGTATACGCAACGCGCCCAGTTATCATAATATTGTTGAGCTTCCTGCTCGCGCCACCGGATATGCTGGGGAACCATACCTGTCACAATAATTTGAGAATGAGGATGGGATAAAGACGCACCGGCTCGCATTCCGTGATTGCGAAAAATAATTGCCATCATATTCTCATGCTCTAACATCAGATCGATGTAGCGCCTGTGGTAGGTCTCAATAATAATTTCCACAGCTTCTATAGGCATTGTCGCAATATCTAAATCGTGGTCAGGACTCTCAATAATTACTTCATGAATGCCATAACCAGGCATCCATAAATAAATTCCTTCAGACCTGCGGTTTTTCTTTTCATTCGGGGTTAAAGCCGGAAATTTGTTAGGAACAATTCGGGTCTGCCAACAAGTCTGCTGTTTATTCAGCATTTCTAGCACAATCGCATCCGACATGTGCTCGTTGCCGGGACAAAAAGGGCATTTACCTTCTCGCTTGGGTAGCGATTGCTTGGCTCGATTAACTTGCTGGAAATCCTGAGGACGTTTACGGCGACTAGGTGCATAAATTACCCACTCTCTAGTCACTTTGTTGAGTCTGATTTGACCGTCTTGCATGTTCAAATTCTGGAGACTTCAGGGTTTAACGAAATTCTTGCTTAGGTCTCAATTAAGATGAGACATGACTCAGCGAGCCATATATGTATAAATTAACGCCTAAAACTATTAAGTTTTAATTCATTTGTTGAAGTTAAGACAAAGGTGTGAATTTTACTATTTTTTACACAAGTAAATATTTATTTGCTTGTGTTAATAGTCTCGCCATCAAAAATTGGTATTGATTAAAATAAAATGCTTTTAATATCAAGCAATATAATATTTGTTATTTTTTTGCCTATTTGTTGTCCGAAAAACGCCCAAAGTAGGATTTAACTAGTGAACTTTTTATAGAGACTTGATGATGAGTGACCTGCTATTTCCACAGGCAGTGGCTGATTTTGAGTTTTGACGGCTTATTCCCTCTAGTGAGCGAGGTAAATTAGAGAAAAAATAGTTGTGGCTGTTGTTAAAGATAAGTCGGGATGGTGACATCCCGGCTTAGTTAAATTAAGGCTTTTTCGGGATAGGGGCATACCCCAGGTCAGCATTCCAAATATAGACGCGATCGCAATATCGACCCGAACAGGTTGCTTCGAGGGTCACGTTCTTGGTATTCGTAACATCTAGCGTGACTGCGGCTAGACTTCCCGGAGACACTGTCCTCGACTCAGCCTTGACTCCATCCAAATACACGTTCACCGTTGCACTAGGACTACCTTGGTCGTTATCCCGCATCCCAAACGCTAAGTTCAGGGTTTGAAAAATAACTCCTGCTCGGTTGGGCTGAATTTTACAGGTTATAGCAGCCGCAGATCGATCGCCTGGCCCCAGATATAGCCTCGACGTATAAAGCGCTTTACCAACAGAAACGTCTTCCTCCTCGATCCCCCAGTTACCCCGTCCTGTATTGACACAGGGCTGTCTGAGAAGAGATCTAGATAATAGTTGTGGAGCCTCTTGGGCCATTTGCTTGCCTTGAGGAGCTACAGCGAGAACTAGCATCGTGCTGGCAAGAATTTTGCTAATCAATCTTGTCGTTTTATGCATTGCGGAGAGATAGCATCAGCCAATGGATGGATGTCACTGTACAACACGATCCCCCTTTAACGAAAGCGCTACCCAACGCGATCGCTTAGTTTACACTCAGTGCAAGAAGGCAAAAGGCAGAGGGCAGAAGGCAAGGAAGTTTATACTTTTTCAACTGGATACTGATTGGGGCCACGCTGCACTCATTACCTCTGGCTGTTTGGAGACATTGGCTAAGGCTTCGCGAACTACCTCAGAACCAGCGCCAAGACGAGAAGAGTTTTCCGTAAGCACGCGCTTCCAGACTCGACTGCCCGGTTGCCCCGCAAACAACTGAAGCATGTGTCGAGTAATCTTGTTCAGCTTAAGTCCCTTCGCTACCCAGCGCTCGATATATGGGAGCATTGCTTCGACCACTTCATGACGAGTAGGAGGTGCCTTATCCTCACCATAAATCTCGCGATCGCTTTTGGCAAACAGGTAAGGATTGTCATACGCCGCACGCCCAATCATCACCGCATCGACTAGCTGAAGCTGTTCCTTGACTTGTTCCAAGTTGGTAAATCCACCATTAATCTCAATGAACAGGTGAGGAAACTCTCGCTTGAGACGATGGACATCGGAGTAACGTAGAGGTGGAATGTCGCGATTTTCCTTGGGACTTAACCCTTTTAGCCAAGCCTTACGGGCATGGACGGTAAAGCGCTGACAGCCTGCGGCAGAGACGATGCGGACAAAGTTCGTCATGTCCTCGTAGCGATCGCGATCGTCAATTCCGATCCGGTGTTTTACCGTGACAGGGATGTCAACTGCCTCGATCATTGCTGCTACTGCACGCGCCACTAATTCGGGCTGTGCCATTAGACAAGCGCCGAAGTTCCCGCTTTGCACGCGATCGCTTGGGCAACCGACATTCAGGTTAATCTCGTCATAGCCCATATCTTGAGCAATCCGCGCACACTCAGCCAGTTCTTTGGGTTCATCGCCACCGACTTGGAGAGCAAGTGGCTTCTCTTCTGGGGAAAATCCCAATAGGCGCTCTTTATCGCCGTGCAGAATTGCCGCACTAGTTACCATCTCCGTATAGAGCAGCGTCCGGCGCGTAATCTGCCGCATGAAATACCGATAATGGCGATCGGTGCGATCCATCATCGGCGCGATGCTCAAAGGGTTACTGCCCGCGATCGCTCTATAGTCAGTACTGGGCGTATCGGGTAAAACTCGCGTGTTGACACTGGTCATGAATTCACCAAAAATCATGAATTATGAAAGGTGTAATTGATAGAGACTCAATTTATAATTCAGCATTCATAATTCATCATTCCTTGCGGTTTCGGGTACGTTCTGCCATAGCGGAATTTGAATGACAAATTCCGTTCCTGCTGAGAGTTCGCTCAAGCAGTGTAACTGGCCGCCGTGTTTTTCGACCACAATTTGATAGCTAATCGACAATCCCAGTCCCGTCCCGGCACCTACCGGTTTGGTAGTAAAAAAGGGGTCGAAGATTCTCGCTTTAACCTGTTCGGTGATACCAGGCCCGTTATCGGCAATTCGGATCACGACAAAGCGATCGCTAATGACCTCAGTTCGGATGCGGATAACGCTAGGATTTGCAGCGATTTCTTCTGGTGTACGTTTCTCGTTTTGCTCGTCGATCGCATCGATCGCATTGCTGATAATATTCATGAACACCTGATTGAGCTGGCCTGCATAGCACTCGACTTGAGGCAGGTTGCCGTACTCTCTGATCGTCCGAATTTCAGGATGCTTGCCCTGAGCTTTCAGGCGATTTTGCAAAATCGTCAGCGTACTATCAATTCCTTGGTGAATATCGACGGCTTTGATTTCAGCTTCAGCAAGGCGAGAGAAGTTTCGCAGCGCGGCAACAATTTCACAAATCCGTTCTGCGCCAACCTTCATCGAGGAGAGTAGTTTCGGCAAATCTTCAATCAGGAAATCTAACTCGATCGCGTCAATTTCGGACTGGATAGTTGGCGCAGGCTTGGGGTATTGCTCTTGATAAAGTTCGATTAATCCGAGTATGTCTTGCGTGTAATCACTCGCGTAAGTCAGATTAGCATAGATGAAGCTGACCGGATTATTGATTTCGTGAGCTACTCCAGCCACCAACTGTCCTAAGCTGGACATTTTTTCACTCTGTACGAGTTGAGATTGGGTGCGTTGGAGTTCTTGTAGCGCTTGTTCGAGTTGTTGGGCTTGCTGGAGAGCGTTTGCGGTTGCGGCACAACTTTGCTGATAGAGTTCAGCTTGTTGGAGTGCGATCGCTAATTGGTCGGCAACGGCACAAGTTAAAGTCACCTCCGAGTCTGTCCAAGCGGACAGTTCTCTATTTCTCACCAAGCTCAGAGCACCCCAAACTCTAGAGCCATAGTGTAACGGAACAAGCAACCAGGCTCCGGGAGAGGTGCGAGCAATATCTCGGTTAATGTCGTCAGAGCAAGTGCTAGCATCGTTAATCCGAACGATGTTTAATCGCTTCAGTTGCGCTGTTAGCGGATTGCCATCATCGGGAATTTCCTCTCCTAGAGCATTCGGTAACTCTGAGGATTGATTGTAGTTCGCCACATTCAGCCAAACTTTCCGTTCGGGAAGATAATGGAGAATGTCAGCTCGATCGGCTTGTACGAGTTGGGCAATCTCGCGAGTCGCGGTAGAAAAAATAGTCGTTAAGTCGAGAGAATTGCGGATGGTTTGAATCACCCGATTGAGAGCCTGCTCTCTTAACGCCTGGTATTGAGTGTGCTTGTAAAGTTCGCTTTGTTGGATTGCGATCGCGAGTTGAGCCGCGAGACTCTTGAGCAAATCGATTTCTAACGGCTGCCATTGGCGTGGTGCCCGACAGTGGTGAGCAATCAGCAGTCCCCAAAGCGTGTCTTTTTGCAGAATTGGCACGACTAATTTTGCCTTGACGGCAAACTGATGGACAAATTCAGCAAGGCAAGGCAATACTTTGGCTGTGTCGATATCCGCAATATTCAAAATTCGGCCTTGGCAGTACCACTGGTGGCACTCATGAGGAAAGACTTCTTCTGGAAACGTTCGCCCCAAAACAGTTGGCCAATCAGGAACCACTGCCTCCGTTACGGCACTTCCCGTACCATTGGGCCAAATGCGGTAGATTAAAACGCGATCGGTTCCGAGAAATTGCCGCACTTCAGCAACTGTTGTATTGAGAATGTCCTCTAGATTCAAGGACTGGCGAATGCGCTGGGCAATTTCTACCATCAAGCGCTCTTTGAAAAACTGCTGTCGGAGTGTGGCTTCAGCTTGCTGACGTTGCCCGATTTCTGCTTGTGCTTGCTCGTAAAGCTCGGATTTCTGAATTGCGATCGCGGCTTGGGTGGCTAACGATTTGAGTAAATCGACTTCTAATGGCTGCCATTGCCGCGTCTCGCTACAATGTTGCGCTACCAGAAGCCCCCACAATTTTTCCTCTTGCACGATGGGGACGACCAAGTTAGCCTTGACCTGAAACTGGGCCAGTAGCGCGACATGACAGGGAGTTAAACCTGCGGTATAAATATCTTCTACCGCATGAACTCGCCCTTGCTGGTAAAGTTGGAAATAATCTTTGGCAAAGTAGCAATCTTCGATAATCGTTCCTGAAATAGGTTTCCAGTCAGAACCGACTGATTCTACGACGACAACCCCGTGCCCATCAGCATGCAAGCGGTAAATAATAACGCGATCGCAGGCTAGAAATTGCCGAACTTCAGCGACTGTCGTGTTCAGAATCTCCTGTAAATTCAACGATTGGTGAATGCGCTGACTAATTCCGGCAATGATTTTTTCCCTAAGAACTTGTTGCCGCAGCGCTTCCTCTGCCTTCCTGCGATCGGTAACATCGGTAATCATGCCAAATGCACCAGCATATTGCCCTGCGGCATCGAAGATAGGAGTAGCAGAGACAATTGCCCACATCACCGAGCCATTTTTACGGCGGAATTTAAAATCGTGCTGTTCCTCAATGCCGTGGTGGCGACGTTCTAGTTGGGTTTGAGCGATCGCTTTTCCTTCTTCATCCATAAAGGCAAATAGCGACATCCCCAACATCTCATCCACGGTATAGCCCAGCATTTGAGCAATTTTACGGTTAGCAAAAACGGTTTTGTTTTCTGCATCGAGCGTCCAGATGCCTTCGGATGTCGTTTCGAGGATGCGACGATACCATTCTTCTTTAGTGATGTAAATTGGTGCTGGTGTATAGTCCAAGAGTTCGCCGAGAAACTCCTGTGACGAGCGCAGCACGTCCTCTGCTCGTTTGCGTAAGCGAAGCTCGTCGTAGACGTTAGTAATATCAGTAATGGTCCCAACGTAGCCTTTCACCGTGTCGGCTTCGTTTTTCTCTGCTACAGCTTGAGCCAAAACCCAGGTAATTTTGCCATCAGGACGTTGGAATCGATACTCCGATTGAAACGGCAAATGTTCCTGCACCGCTCGGTACCATTCGGCAAATACGCGACTTTTGTCATCAGGATGGAGAGCTTGCGTCCAACCCTTGCCTTGAGCCTCTGCTGCTGGTACTCCAGACATTTCACACCAGCGATCGTTCACCCATCTGTAATGTCCTTCGGCATCAGCGTGAAATATCCCTATAGGCAATAAGGCTATCAACGCACAGTCATGCGGCTTACATGCTTGTAACACAGTATTCATTACATTGCGTTAATTCTTGAGTGAAGAAAAAAGCAGAAAAATTGTTGCAATAGATACAATGTTGCAACTTCTTTGTAGGCAACCCTAACCTGCTCCCTTTTCTACTATCTCACTTGTGTAAAGGAAGAATCACGCTTTTTATCGAAACGAAACATTTAGAGTCAATTGTATTTAATGATACATCAAGTCTTATGAATAGCTGTTGGCACGACTAAAGATATAGGTTGGTACCAGTCGCTTAAGCTATAAAATTCTGCTTGAGAAGAAAAGCGATCGCAAAACAAAACTCTTCGTATTGCCCATCAACATCTACCTGTTCAAACCCTTGAATAAGCTTTTCTATATCTTCGTCTGTTAGCGCATCAATAAAGTCTAAAATATCCTCAATCGCTGCACGACGCATTGCAATTAGCTTGGAAATATTCAAATCCAATCTATCAATTGTTTCTTGAGCAGCAATTTTATTATTTGGAGTATCTACCGCTAAAATCTGCCCATCATCCGTATAACGAAAGAATTCAGTACAGTTAGCGGCTAAAGGTGAAACCATCAATTGCTCGTCATACCAGTCCTTTTTCTTATGTCCGCAGTGTATGGGTACAGGAGGTGGCTCTTCACTTTCACCTTGGCATGAAGCGAGTAAATTATTGTACTCTAGTGCTAGCTTTGGATATAGTTTCCTGGGTCTTAGATGCTCAATGTGGCTAGTCTCTTTAGTGATTCGCCTACCACAGTAGCAACAGAGATAACCCTGTTCTTGCAGTAATGCATTATGCACGTCAGTTTTCGGCTTTCTGTCAGGATTATTGCGATCGTCGCTAAAGTTATTCCATGTGGGTTTCCAGTCATCGTTCTCTAGGTGTTTCCAAGCTACAAAGCTCTCTGGCTGTTCACCTTTTTTGATATACCTCACTTGCCAAGAATTTCCTTGCGTCGGATGGATACTCCCGCCTTGACTAACTCTGGCTCATCGGCACCAATTTCATTAGCGATTTGTTGGCGCAATTGCTTAGCACCATTAAGATCGCCTTTATCGATCAATCGAAATAGCTCAAGGAGGTTTTCTTTAATTTCCTGAGGACGTGCTGGCACTCCCATAAGGTCTTCGAGAATACGATTGCTGTCTCTACCAAAGGAGCTTTCTGGACGCCTAGCTACGATACCTGAATCAGTCCTTTCCAGAATGTAAATACTCTCAGGTTTAACCTGGCTAATTACTTGAGGCGAATGGGTTGTGACTATAAACTGACAGTTAGGGAAAGTTCTTGTCAGTGCGGGAATGATTTCACGTTGCCATTTGGGGTGAAGATGTAGCTCAATTTCGTCAATCAGAACAACCCCGCTACCTTGGAGTGGATCTGGTAGAGATGGATTTGCGATCGCCAAACGCCTCGCTAAATCCCCCACCATTGCCAGCAAGCCTTTCTCACCATCAGACAACTGATTAACACTCAGTTCCTGACCTTGTTTTGTGATAATCATTTGCAGGGGTGAACGCTCAACCTGTAAGTTTGAAAATTCCTCTTCGCCTAGTAGTGAATAAATAGCTTCTCTCACAGCTTCCAGCTCTCTGTCTCGATATCCAGGATTATTCCGTCGCCATTCATTTTCCAAATCTTCTCTGTTTCTAAACCATTCAAAAAAGCGCCTAAAGTCAATTCTCCCCCCCGTTAATGCATGTTCGTAAGCATCTATTTGTTCAAATTGATGTTCTTCGGTAATCTCTAAGGGAATATCAAAGACTACTCGATTGACCGGGTAGCATACTGCTAGAGGTAAGTTAGCATGGGCATTTGCTTCCAACCGACGACGGAGTTCTTCAACCACTGTTGGTAATTCGTTTGGAAATTCGCTGTTAGCTTCGATATAATCTACTAGCTTTTCAATTGCTAGTTGCAAATATAGTGAAGCATTCTTGTCAACAGATTCTACCTGATCTTTTAGCTTAATAATTGCCTTTAAAAACTGTCCAACAGTGCTTTTACTGCTTATTTGATTGCTTATATATGCGTTATCGTTTTTCCGTCTCTTAAAGAGAAACCAATTTACTTCCTGGGAATCATTAAGTGAAATTGTAATATTGGTATAGGTTTCATTTTGCCCATTTGTAATGTCTTGTTGATTGAAGGAACGGCTAGAATCAACGGAAGCTTGCATCTGCCCTGTGAAACGTGAGAGGAGGATGGAAAGGCAATCAAGAATACTCGATTTTCCTACTCCGTTGATGCCAATGAACACAGTTGGCTCATCTGTTGGGAAATCCAGCGTCAGGTTGCTAATTCCACGGAATGAGGTCATTTTCAGGCGCTTGACTTTCATGGCTTGAATTAAACAGATTGTAATGGAATAATACCTTTATCGAAGACGCGATGATCGGTGCCGATACCACTAACGATAATGCGATCGCGATACACTTCATAAGCTGCGAAACTCAACTGACTGGCAGAATGCGCCGTCCATTTGGAACGTCCTACAGGTCGAGTCCCTGCCCCAGCCCCACAAATCACATAGGTCGTACCGTTAATAACGTGAGTGCGTTCGTAGTTGTGTTCGTGACCGTTGATATAAAGTTGTACTCGGTGCTTTTGAAAAAGGGGAGTTAAGTTTTGAATAAATGGTTGATTCAACCCGTACTGACCTGACGAATAAATCTGATGATGACCGAACACAATTTTCCAGGGGGCATCGCTGCTACTGAGTTCTTTTTCTAGCCAAGATAACTGAGCGTTCCAATCCGCATTTTCGTTAGTATCGAGCGCAAAAAATTGCACGTCGCCACGTCGAAATGTGTAGTAACGCCCTGGCATATTGAAGCCAGAATAGCGGACTTGGGGGTCACCATTAGCCGTGCGAATGTCGTGATTACCGAGGCAAGCTTGGAACTTAACCCCCTGTTGTAGCAACGCTTGATAGGGCCGCTCAAACACTGCACCTATTTTTTCGATTTCGCCATTGTTGTAAATATTGTCACCCGCCAGGATAACCAGATTGTAAGGATTGAGCTGATGATAGCGAGCCATGGCTGCGGCTACGGCATATTGACCTGTTGCTCCCGTTCCTGCATCGGCTACAGAAACAAAACGCAGTAAAGGTTGACCTTCGACTGGTTGACGGAGGGCATCTGCTGATGTATTGATAGTGGGTTCAAAGGCAAGGTTGGGAGTGGCAGTGAATTTGACAGGGTGACTCTGAACTGTCTGACTTCGCAGGACTTTGGCTAAAAGCGTTAAACCCAAGCCACTGAGGCTACCTAAAACAAGGAATTTACGGCGCTGCATGCTGATAGATCGTGTAGTATCCACGCCTAGTAATAACTCAACGATAGATTGAGAGCAAGGCTGGTACGGTGACAAGTGCTAGATTTGTCCTGTAGAGGCAGCTTTCAGAGAAATGATGAATTAAAAATTATGAATTATGAAATTCCTCATTGCCACCTCTTGGCAGGAGATTTAAACGTCCACTACCTGAACTATTGGCAGCCTAACAACTCGCAAGAGCGACTCAAACCCATTCATAATTCACACTTCATAATTCAGAATTTATTGGAAACAGATTGGCACTGCCGAGGAGAGGAAATCGATGTCAGATAAGCAACAAAAGCAGCCCGAAGCAGCAGAGAACCAAACTCCAATGCCGCCGACACCCAAAGCGGTAGGTCAACCCGCAACCGGAAACCCTAGCGGGACGGTGCAGCGATTCAAGAAGCAAGAGCAACCATTTCTGAAAGCTCAGGGTATCAAAGCTTTACGAGGAACCATTGGTCTACTAGAAGGGATTGTAGAAAAACTGGAGGAAGAACCCGTTAAGGAGGTTCCTCCTGTCGTCCCTCCTGCAACCTCATCCGTCTCTGCACCCATCGTGGATACCACGGCAACTACACCCAAACCCGAGGTGGTTAGTCCTGTCGCAGAAACCATACAGGACGCTCCTATCTTAGATACACC
>DATNPC010000048.1:0-2263 GCA_036703375.1 Allocoleopsis sp. | reverse complement strand
CTGGGTTAGTCGCGATCGCTTTTCGCAGTCGTTCTTTGGTATGGCGCAGGGAGTGGTGCATGTGACCAAATGTTACGAGGGGATTTTTTTTGCCCAACGCCTTAGTTTGCGCGATCGCTTCAGCAAAATCTGGGTCGCCATAATCTCCACCCAAGGGTTGCCAGTCTCTCCCACAAGGGTCTTCGGCTCGATCGCCTAATCCAGTCGGACCATTGTGACCCATAAAAATAATCGTCTCATACGCTGTACTGTTTGCCGCTGCCACAATCCGCTCGATCGATTCCGCAAAATTCGTCACCCCGTAGCGTTCTTTCATGAAGTCTGCATTTTTCCAGGCTTCGCCACCCCAGCTGAACGGACGACTGCCCACGACAGATAACCGAAGTTCTGGAAAATCGAGCTTGCCATAACCGACATGAGCTTCACCCAACACATCTAACTGTTGCTGCACCCAGTCTTCTTGTTTGCGATCGTAGGGGCACCGCTTGCGTCCCCAATCTGTAGCCGTATACCACGCATCATGATTTCCCATAATCGCCGCTTTGGGAATATCGATCGCGGCAATCTTGTTCACGACATCTACAGCTTCGTTGCCAAAATCGCCCACAAACAGCACCAGGTCAATCCCTAAACGTTGGAGCGCGATCGCATCCTCAGCTTCCCATTGATTGTGAACGTCTCCGACGACAGCGATTTTGATTAATTGCTCCTGATGACTGGTCATGCCTGTATTATTCTTAACTTTTTCCAGGATAGAAAAGCTTCAATCGTTTTGACAGGTTTTGGCAATTCCTACCAATTTAGTCTCCGACTACTGTGCCAGCTCTTTCCCCCCAAGTATGAAGATTAGGGAAAAACTGGCAACTATAAAAAGTGAAATCTATAGATACCGCATAAACAACTTTTGGTAAATTTAACTATAATTGAAATGAAATTTTCAAACTCAGGGTAACTCAACACTTTGTTTACCACTGCACGTCCCCAACAGACACAACCCCTCTCGTCTCTACCGTATGACCTGTTTGAGGCCATTAACGTCCTTAAACGAGAACTCAATGCTGTCATTTTGGCTCACTACTACCAAGACCCCGATATACAAGATGTAGCGGACTATCTTGGTGATTCTCTTGGGCTTTCTCAACAAGCAGCCAGCACGAGCGCCGATGTTATTGTATTTGCTGGCGTCCACTTTATGGCAGAAACGGCCAAAATCCTCAATCCAGACAAATTGGTACTGTTGCCGGATTTAGAGGCTGGTTGCTCGTTAGCCGATAGTTGCCCTCCTGATGCCTTTGCTGAATTCAAGGCAGCGCACCCCGATCATTTGGTAGTTTCTTACATTAACTGCTCTGCCGAAATCAAGGCAATGAGCGATATTATCTGCACTAGTTCTAACGCCGTCAAGATTGTCAACCAGATTCCTAAAGACCAACCCATCATTTTTGCTCCAGATCGCAATTTAGGACGCTATGTGATGGAACAGACGGGGCGCGACCTTGTACTGTGGCAAGGTAGCTGCATTGTCCATGAAACTTTCTCAGAAAAGAAGATTATTCAGCTCAAGATCGAACATCCGGAGGCTGAAATCATCGCTCACCCAGAATGTGAGCCTCCAGTGCTGCGTCACGCTAGCTATATCGGCTCTACTACAGCCTTGCTGAAGTACGTTCAATCGAGTCCTAGTCAAACCTTTATCGTGGCAACTGAACCGGGCATCATTCACCAGATGCAAAAGCAGATGCCTAAAAAGCAGTTCATCCCAGCACCCGCCACGAACAACTGTAACTGCAATGAATGCCCCTATATGCGGCTCAACACGCTGGAAAAGATGTACTTGGCGATGAAGCATCGTCAGCCAGAAATTACAATGCCTGAGGAAATCCGAGTAGCTGCCCTGCGTCCAATTCAGCGGATGTTAGAAATGAGCGTCTAGTTCTATTATGTCCGCTAAGAAAAACACATTGTGCGAGATGTTTGTAGTGAGGACTTTAGTCCTCTTAGAGTGGGCGCTGAAGCGCTCACTACAAACAAGCTTTTATTAAGGGTAATCAGCTGGGCATTATATCACTCCCTGATTTTCTACTCCAGACGCGATCGCTCGCGTCTTTTTTTGTGGTTATTTGTTCTTTTTCAAGCACATATTTTTACCGCTTTGATCGCCGAAGCAGTTACCATCTCGATCTAGAATAATGACTTCTTTGACGAGAGAAAACTGCTTGAGCGTAGCATTAATCGAGCTGATGGCACGAGCATCATCTCCTAT
>DATNPC010000047.1:0-9466 GCA_036703375.1 Allocoleopsis sp. | reverse complement strand
ATCTAGTAATTCTCCTCGCTCGTTGTAGTTAAATCCTGCTTTCGCGAGTAATTCTTTGGCACTCTCGGGATTATAGTCGTAGACTTTTAACCCTTCTTTCGGAGAAAGATAATAGGGACTTTGTACCGAAATGGGAGAGTTTTGCAACTCTCCTAAACCCTGTAGCGAATTATTGATCGTGCGTTGGCGATCGAGCGCATAAGCGATCGCTTGTCTAAATTCCACTGAATTGAACCAGCGAGATTTAATCGGATCGACCAGCGGACGACCATTTCTCCGACCTTTATTCAAGTTAAATGAAATAAACGTCGTACCGGGTCTAGACCCAGCCATATAAATCTGAAACTTTCCCCGCTTTTCTTCTCGCTTCAAGAGACCAAAGTTTTCAGGAGGCATCCGTCCCCAACCATCAGTCATATCTAAGCCGCCAGAGCGAAATTGCAGTAAGGCGGTATCCGTTGATTCCACAATCTGCCAAACAATACGTTGGATATACGGCTGAGGATTGCCCTGACTATCCCGCCGCCAGTAATAAGGGTTACGTTCCAAAATGATTCGTTGACTCGGCGCGTAGCTAACAATGCGGTAAGCGCCATTGACAACAATTTTTTCCGGTGGAGTATCTGTTCCCCATGTCGAGGCAAATAGAGGATTGCCATTGGCATCCTTGGAAAGTACAGATTTCTGGAGAATGTGCTTGGGCAAGATAACTACACCATCTTGCGGGCCGGATGTCGTGCGTAGGAAAGGGGCAAACGGTTCTGGTAACGTAAATTCAACGCGACGTTCGTCAAGCTTGCGAATTTTAGGAAACGCACGCGACGAACCAATTTTGAGGACATCTTTTAAATCTGTAGCGATCGCAGGATTAAAAACGATCTCCTGGTAAGTAAAGATAACGTCGTCCACTGTCAGAGGCATTCCATCCGACCACTTCAACCCTTCCCGCAGGGTAAAAACCCATCGCTGATTATTATCAAAGCTTTCCCAGGATTGGGCTAACGCTGGCTCAATGGTTCCAGTACTTTCATTAACCGTCGTTAATCCTTCAAAGGTGAAGGGAAAAACATTAGGAAACTCACTTTTTAGGACGTAGTTAAAGGTTTTGGGGTCGCTGATATCAGCTAGCACGAGTTGTGATGTTGAGGCTGCGTTACTGTTGAGTGTCGTTCGGCTACAACCTCCTAATGCTAGTCCCGTAATTAGAAATAGATTCAAGGCTAGGAAAACAGAAAACCAACGGCACCAAGCTGGGAAGACGGTAGAGTTCATGTGGGAGTGTCACAGAGGATTCTACTGATCCTAAAGTTCCTGGTTTCAATAATCGTAGGTGGGCATTGCCGGATAGAACTTGAAAATTTGATTCTATCGTTGGTCGGCAATGCCGACCCTACATACGCAAGATTGTTGAACGTGGTACGAGATAGGAGCAAAGGCGATCTCAACTGAGAGCGATCGCCTTTGCTCGTTAGCTAACTAAATCGGGAAATACCTCCTGTACAGCTGGGTGAACTAATCGGTGATTTTGCACGTTAAGCCCCTTAGCCAGAGTTGGGTCGCGCTTGAGAGCGCCAATTCCCTGATTAGCGAGCTTGAGGACATAAGGGAGAGTACTGTTGTTCAGAGCTTGCGTAGCGGTCCAAGGTACCGCTCCCGGCATGTTAGGTACGCCGAAATGAACCACATTTTCCTCTACATAGGTAGGATGGGTATGCGATGTCGGTCGTAATGTCTCAATGCAACCGCCCTGATCTACCGCAACATCGATAATCACAGACCCAGAACGCATTTGTTGTACCAGAGAGCGCGGCACTAAAATGGGAGCGCGACGCCCCGTAACGAGCACAGCACCGATCAGGAGATCGGCATCGGGAACGGCTTCTTCAATCTGGGCTGAATTACTGTAGAGGAGTTCGACGCGAGAGCCAAAGAGAGTTTCTAAATAGGCCAAACGCTCCACGTTCACATCGAGAATTTGTACCTGGGCTCCCATCCCTACCGCAATTCGAGCGGCTTCCGTACCCACCACGCCGCCGCCGAGAATCACGACTTTCCCCGGTCTAACTCCTGGCACGCCTCCCAAGAGAACGCCTCGACCCCCTTGTTGCCGTTCGAGAAATCTAGCACCGAATTGCACGGAAAGACGACCAGCAATAATGCTCATGGGGGTGAGGAGGGGCAGTTTGCGATCGGGGAGTTCGACGGTTTCATACGCGATCGCACAAACGCCGCAATCGATTAAATGTTCCGTTAAAGCGCGATCGGCCGCTAAGTGAAGATACGTAAATAATAGTTGTCCTTTTTGGAGAAACTGGTATTCTGGCTTGAGCGGTTCTTTAACTTTAACCACCAGCTCTCGATTCCACGCTTCGGAGGCATTAGGGACAATCTTCGCCCCGGCGTGCATATAGTCTTCGTCCGTAAAACCAGCACCGGTACCGGCATTCGTTTCCACAAATACAGAATGACCAGCTTCACACAAAACCCGGATGCTATTGGGACTCAACCCTACACGAAATTCTCGATCTTTAGTTTCTTTGGGTACACCTATTTCCATTTTTGACCTCACTAAATAGCCGGTACTGTTCCGAAACGGTATAAGGCAACAGCTAACTACTTATTCCTGAATGCGGAAATTGTTCAACTCAAACGCCAAAATGCTGTTTTCGGGAGTGATGACGCAACGAAGGCTGTTTTTCTACCAAAAGCCTTTAATTACCAGTATGACCTTTAAATTTTGCCGGTGTGTGTAGGCGGGGATCAACTGCTCAAGGGAAGAACAGCGATCGCTCAGCACAGAGGTAGATGACAACTTGACAATCGGGCCTGATTGAAGAACGATTAAAATTAGTAAAGGATTGTAACCCTAGCGCGCTAATAAGTTTTGATACCTATGACACAACCTAAGCCAACCGTAACTCCCCAACTCGAAGAACCTAAGTTTGGCTTCAACGAATACGCCGAGCGCTTGAACGGTCGAGCTGCGATGATTGGTTTTATCTTGACGTTGATCATCGAATACTCTACAGGTCAAGGGCTGCTCAATTGGTTAGGCTTGCACTAGAACTCAAGCATCAGCTGTGACTCACGGTCTAATTTCACTGCTTGTTATCCGTCGTGCGTCAACGGGGGCTAAGGACAACCATCCTCTCTCTCATCAACCCAAAAATTCATCCAACTGGCTGAGCCTTGGAATACAGTGTCAGCTGTAAAGAAAGGATAGAATGAAGGGAGAGTCAGGACTTTGGTTGTTCATCGTTGACCCAGATAACGACTGGATAACTGGAGTTTAGATTAAGTACTAAGTGAAACAGAGTAAGTAGCAAGCCGTGATGAATGCTTTATGGCCTCGATTTTTGAGAGCAGCTTACCGCAAAGAGCCAATTTCTAGCTTTATCGTGCTCGTCGGCGCTGTAGATGCGGTAATCGGTGGTGCTGGTGAACGTTGGTCATTGCTGACGTTTGGTCTAATGATGGTATTGCTCGCCATCGCTCTCCGTTGGTGGCAAACTCAACGGCGAGAAACCGAGCTAGCCGAACAACCAGTTACCCATTATCTTCCTCCTACCCCGTCGCGCGCCCCGTTACCAGTTCTGCCTGCGACTAAGCGACAACCGCCTCGATAAGAAGTCTGCTCTACCTCCCCTGCCACCTAGCTTGTCTGGGGCTGCGGTGCTAATGCTAACAGTTAGTGCAACTCGATGATTATGGGTAATTCAGCTCTCGATCGCCTTCAGGACGAGAATCGGCGCGATCGAGCTGGAGATAATGCAATTCATCACTGGCTCAAAATTGGTGAGGTTGCCAGCCAGAGCGGCATTCCAGTCAAAACCATTCGCTACTACGAAGAGATTGGTCTCCTAACGCCGGAAACCACACGTTCTGCCTCTGGCTATCGTCTTTTCAATCCTACGGCTTTAAATCGACTAGCCTTTATTAAACGGGCGCAATCTCTAGGATTGAGCCTGCGGGAGATTCAAGATATCTTAGAAGTCCATGACTCCGGTCAGTTACCCTGTGGAACGGTCAAGGAACACTTACTGCTGAAAGTTCAAGACATTACTCAACAAATCGAATCCTTAGAGATTCTCAAGTCCGAGCTTTTGGGCATTTTGTCTGGATGGCAAGAGCAACCGTCGTGTGCGGCAAGTTCTCAGACCATCTGCCCTAACATTCAGCCTGTAGGCCGTGAGTAGATCGTAACGCGGCTTGGACATTGGGGATATTAACATCATGAGCAAGTCCCCCTGGAAGGGGGAGGCTTGTATCCCATTATTTTCGGTCAATCTCAAGTCATGAAACACGCCTTTCCCGGTTATTGGAGATTTGGGAAGAACGGATGGGCAGCGCTGGCAGTCATTGTGGCTGGGATGACTGGAAGTAGTACTATTGCTTACGCCGATAGTCCTTTAGCGGTACCCGCTGTCCCCTCTATTCAGGATAGCCCCCAAGCTCATCCCGATACGCGATCGCTTCCGATGCCTGACTCGAAGCTTTTACCCTTAGCCGAGGCTTGGAGAAACCCGCACGTCATTCGCACCCTAAAGGGGCATTCTGCCCCAGTCGATGCTCTTACCTTCAGTCCTGACGGAAAACTCCTGATTAGTGGTGGAAGCAGCAATGAGGGCAAGATTAGAGTATGGGCGCTGACAACGGGGAGGGAAATTGACAGTATTCGAGCGCATCGGACTTCTGTGGTTGCCATGGCGTTGAGCTCTGATGGAGAGATTCTGGCAAGTTGTGGTGATGATGCGGGTGTCAATTTATGGCACTGGAAAACGGGGAAATATACCCGTACATTTCTAGAGCATTCCAGCAATGTTCTCTCGCTGGCAATAACACCAGATAGTCAAACGTTAGTCACTGGTGGTTTGGATGGTATTCGAGTCTGGGATTTGTTCGCTCAGCGTCCGCTTTACGATTTGGTGCGCTTCGACAATCCCACCTACTCGCTGGCCGTCAGTCCCGATGGCATCATCCTGGCAAGCGGGATGAAGGATGGCACGATCAAGTTATGGAACCTGGCAACAGGACGCTTACTCAACACTATTTCTGAGCATCGAGGGCCGGTAAGCGCGATCGCATTTACGCCAGACGGTCAAACGCTGATTAGTGGTAGTTATGACCGCACGATTGCCGTCCGAAATCTTACAGCTGGTCGGCTTGACTATACCTTGACGGGACATACAGGTGCAATTGGCGCGATTGCGCTTAATCCCGATGGAGAAACACTAGCCAGTGCCAGTCGTGATGGTGTCCGGTTGTGGAACTTAAAAACAGGCGAGCAACTCGCTCTCCTCACAAGACATCAGGATTGGGTTCAATCAGTTGCCTTCAGCCGCGATGGGCGTCTCTTAGCCAGTGGTGGATACGATCGCGCGATCGATATTTGGCAAATTCCTTGAACAATAATTAGACCTTAAAGATGATGACAGTGACACTCAATTTCTGCTGTCTCTGCTAAGCCGAATTGCCTATCAGCCTACACCAGCTTGTACTTATACATCTTAAAGACTTGATAAAGTTTTCTTGACTTTGTAGCTGATACTAGCTGATTGGCATAATATGCTCTTAGGTAATACGCGTCATACGCATATTACGGATTAAAGTTCTATCAAAGTAATAGACAGCCGAACGCGGTCTATTTACTTTAAGGAACTGTAGCTCGATCGGCCAGGGTTATCTACGTCTAAACGTCAAATGCATAGGTACTCAATTCGCTTTTGGTTATAACCCAAAGCGCTAATTGGCTTTAGTCGATTGGAAGACCAGCGATCGCTATTCCTAAATTGTACTTTCCGCGAGCGAGGCGTGTTGTATACATAATCGATTAAGGTTTACCTAGAGGTGTTTTAGAAAAGCGATCGCACAGAGTGCAGCGTTACAAGAGCAATTGCGAAGTTTGGACAGATTGGCACCAAGAATACTTTCTCTAACGCTGCGCTAATGATAAGGTACGTCAGTTGTAGAGTTAACTCAAAGATCGGGATTCAAGATAATACGCTGACATTAGTTGTTTTAGAGGACCCGTCACATGCTTCAGACTCAACAAATGCTCGAAAAAGACAGCGCAACACAAGATAAAAATTTGTTGTCTATTCTAAATTTTGAAGTTGACGAAATATTTTTTAACTTACGAAAAGCCGACCAAGTGATTCGGTACGAAATAAGCTTATTAAATCAAGGAAAAAATCATCTTTTAAAAAGAACGACTGTTCCTTCCATCAATGAGGAACGGCTAAGAACTATTATTGATAGCATACCCGCGCACCATTTGTTAACAGATGAATATATTAAATACATGCTTGAAAATGAACATAGCAGTATTTTTAGGGTGCTAAGAGAATATAATCTCCATCTCGAAAAAAGGAGACTCGAACTAGAGCAGGTTCACCCTAATGGTGAAGACTATGCCGGATTGCTCGATGTTGATGAAAAATTAGTGCATTACATTCGCCATCTAGGCGCAATGACCTATCACTTAAACATTCATGTCAATTTATTAACCGTATTGCTGAGGAGTACCTATGCCATAACAGAGCCTCAACAGGTAGCGATTAGAGCAAGCAAGGAGATCGTAACTGAATACATGGTTAATGAGTGGGGTGAACATCAAAAGGATGTTAGATTCCTAGAAATCACTATTGATGGACTATATGCCCTAGTCACTTGGTCGCTAGAAGACCTGAAAGGAGATGCTATCCTCATCCAGAATGAAGGCTATTGGCAACTGATGAGTATTAGCGCTGATGTATTCGATATTGAAGATTTTGAGAACGTAAACGTTCCATCAGAAATAGCTCAGCGAATCCTTAAACTACATCACAAGAAGCTGGGGTATTAAGTAGATTTGGCAACCTTGAGCCTATCGACACTTTCTCGCTTTTGAGCTGTGGATTTAGTTGTTGAAAATTGAGTCTAGAAAAGGAGCGCATTTAGTAGGTTGTGACCTATTAAATTAACTCTTTTCTTCTTAGCATTAGCTGGATAGATTATTTAAACGAACTACAACAAAATTTTTAACCTTTCAAGTATTCAATTGAGGAGATTGTTGCTTAGGGGAGTACGAAGTAATAAGCTTGCCACGCATCAAACATTGCATAGTCATATCGAGATGTTTGGGTCAGAGCTAAGCAGAGAGGCACAATTAAACCTAAAACTCGCAGGGGTCGAGAAGTCGGGTAACTTCAGTGAAACCCGACTTCTGGGTGTGGGGTTTATTTACGCCCACCTGCTGATTTAATCGCGTTTCCTATTCTGGAAGTAGTTTCGACTCAACAGCGTCGGTTAATGGTCAGTTGACCGTTACTACTGACTACTAACTACGGGTTCCCAAGCCCGAATGTAGATTATGCCGTTGATATGCACGGCAGCTTAGTGCCTCTAGAGCTAGATATTTTGATAAAAACGCGCTCCACGTCTATCCGATTGTAGAGCTTGCCTACACTAGCCTCAAAATCGCGATCGCACCAGTGCATGCAAATCTCGCAGCTGGGGAGACAAGCCGACGAAAATTTCAGCTTTTAGTGAAACAATTAAGGATAGAGAGGCAAAATTGATGCTATTTTGACTTCTGGTCTTGTCTATGGAGACGTGTGAGGAAAGGAAGGAAATAACGTGGCAAAACTTCACCCCATCCTTGTGCGAGGTCTACTATTCGCTACGCTAGCGGCTACGACTTGCGGTGTTGCGGTTGGTCTGAGTTGGCAATCTCAGCCAACGACTCATCAGTCAACGAAACCAGCGGCTTCATTGCCCCAGGCATCGCCTGCCATAGTACTTCCTTCTGACAGGGATTCTGAACCTGTTATTGCTCGAACGGAGAAGCAAAAGAGTCCAGCCGTAGGGGGGAGTGCAACATTTCCCACCAGCGTCCCGCCAAACTCTCAAACTGAGCCTTCGAGCGTACATCCTAACGAGCAGGAAAACGCACAAACCCAACCTTTTGGTGCAAAACCTGAAAATCAGCCCCAAAACACCACAGGTTCATCGAATTTCACTCCCAATAGCGGCTCAGAAAACGCGACCTCACCCGCACCAACAGCTGGAGAGGCATCTGAAAATGGGGTTAGTTCGCAGAACGTGTCTGTAGAGCAACCGGTTGCCACCTTTCCTACCCCTACCGAGTTTCAAGCAAAAATCGTTAAGCAGGTTAAACTGGCTAGTCCAGATAAGATTATCGCACTAACGTTTGATGACGGACCTTCTCCTCACAACACGTTGCGAGTGTTAGAAATCCTGAAGAAAAACGATATTAAGGCAACATTCTTTTGGGTCGGGCAAGAATTAAAATCTTATCCCAAGATTGCACAGCAAGTTGTGGCTGAGGGGCACGCGATTGGCAACCACACTTGGCATCATTCATACCGTCATATGGATGAGCGAACTTCTGCCCACGAAATTGATGATACGGCAGATTTGATTTACAAGACAACAGGAGTCACAACCACAATATTTCGTCCGCCCGGAGGCATTCTCAACAACGGAGTTGCCGATTACGCGAAGAAGAAAAATTATGCGATTATCATGTGGTCAAATGACCCGATGGATTATCGTCCACTGCCTGCCCAGAGGTTGTTCAATAACGTCATCCGCAAGGCACAACCGGGAGGTATTGTATTGATGCATGATGGGGGTGGTCGCCATGCCGCAACGGTTGAAGCTCTACCGCAAATTATTGCCAAACTTAAAGAACTCGGATATAAATTTGTCACTGTTCCCGAATTGCTGGATATGAAAGCCAAGGAGCAGCCAGGGGTACTAGCAACAACAAACCTTAGCGATTCACCTCCATCCCAAACAGCCAGACCTTAGAGCATTGGTTAAAGCAGTGGCCAGTGACCAGTGACCAGTGACCAGTGACCAGTGACCAGTGACCAGTGAACAGTGAACAGTGAACAGTGAACAGTGAACAGTGAACAGTGAACAGCGCGGGGATTTACTAGTTATCAGTGAGCAGGCGAGCAGTGAACAGTTACCCCGCCTGAAACATACCACTTATGGAAGCGGTGGATTTCTACCCGATGTAGTTCGGAACATAACTGGTCACTGATAACTGATAACTGATAACTGATAACTGATAACTGATAACTGTTCACTGTTAATGTTCAGCCATGTCTCAACACAGGATTTTCAACCCTCCCAATTTATCAAGTGCAACAGCGAGTTGGGACAGCATTCTGGTTGAAAAATATTGTTTACCTGCCTCAGAATCTCATGAACTTTCACGGGATTGCAGCATCAGTATCGTACTCAGTCAGGCATTTGAGCTTGACTGGCGGTTAGATGGTAGACATCTACAGACGACACAGATGAGCAAAGGTGATGTTTCTATTACTCCTTATGGTCTGCAAACTTTTGGTCGGTGGCACGACACGATAGAATGTCTTATCCTTTCTATTAATCCAAAAGTCGTTGAGCGTGTAGCATCTGAATCAACGAATACCAGTAATATCGAAATTGCTCC
>DATNPC010000046.1:0-9266 GCA_036703375.1 Allocoleopsis sp. | reverse complement strand
TACTTTTTGTTGTAGTTATCGTGACCGTAGCAACCCGAGCCGCCTGCTACAGCTTCTAGGTCTTCATCGGACAACTCTAGCTCCGCATTAGCCGTTGCATCAGACAGTTGAGCATCTTCGGGTTTAGTGTTGTTAATTTCGTATGACATAGTATCTCCGTGGATGGTAAGTTAATGGATTGAAGAAAAGCGAAGTTGTTTTCAATTACTGCTGGATAGGTTCACTCGAAGTTCTCACTAGGAGTGGCGATCGATATCGCGGGAAAAGTCTACACTTGTTGATTTGTGGAACTCGACATGTTTGTGGACGTCACGGTCGTGATACTTTTTGTTGTAGTTGTCATGGTCATAGCAACCCGAGCCACCTGCTACAGCTTCTAAGTCCTCATCGGACAACTCTAGCTCCGCATTAGCCGTTGCATCAGACAGTTGAGCATCTTCGGGTTGAGTGTTGTTAATTTCGTATGTCATGGTGTCTCCGTGGATGGTGAGTTAGTGGATTGGAGAAAAGCGAAGTTGTTTTCAATCGCTTTGTTTTTTCACTGTGATTTCACTATAGGAACATTTAAATAACCTGCCAATAAAGAAATAATTGGTTAAGTTAAGGAGTTGGATTTCTTAAAACCTCAGAAAAGTTCAGGATAGTTGAGATGAGCATCCCGGATCGACCTCTCCTCCTAAAGAAAAGCCTACTAAATTGGGATTTTTGGAACATTCGCAAGTCTCTGAGGACAACTATTGATATCTTGATTGATAATTAGCTTTGTCCAGGTGATGAGGGCAGGGAAAGGTCACAGAAAAGGTTTGTATACATAAGGATTGAGCTCTAAATCTAAGACCGTAGCTTAATTTTTCCTCAAGAAGATATTTTTATTTATCGTTATTTCGTCAATTAGCTATTCAGCGATTACTGAAGGGACAAGGGTTGATGATTGGCTGGTTATTACTCAGGCAATCGAAACTAATGACTATGAGCCTTGTAAACCTATGAAGCTCATAGAATTATTAACTCAATGCCTGGTTTTTCACTCTATAAATTAGCCTTGTGGTTAAAGATGAAAATTCCTCTCTCCTGACTTCCATTTTCCTAGGAGTCTCCTAGAGCGGAATTTTTGGAGTGAAATAGGTAAACTAGAAGCGCAGTCTAATAACCGGGCTAAATCAATGGAGCTTGAGGCAGCATTAGAGTTGGCCGATACCTTAATCTTTGCCGAGACCGGTAAACACTTGAGCGATCTGCAAAGAGCCATTTTTAGTGCGTCTTGGTCTAAAGAGCATCAGAGTTATGATGCAATTGCCGAAGCTTACGGCTATTCTGCTAGCTACATCAAGCAAGATACTGGGCCCAAATTATGGAAGTTACTTTCAACGGCACTAGGAGAAAAAGTCAGTAAAACTAATTTTAAAGCGGCTCTGGAGCGGCGCTGGCAGTTAACCCAAAAAAGCGACTTCCAGTTTCAACAAAAACCAAAACCATCGGAAACTGTTCAGTTAGTTACACATGAAGTCCCAGTCGTCAAACTACGACAAGATTGGGGAGAAGCCGTTGATGTATCCCTGTTCTACGGACGTACTGAAGAAGTCATCCAGCTACAAGAGTGGATCGTGAAGGATAGCTGCCGACTAGTAGCGCTATTGGGTATGGGAGGAATTGGCAAAACGTCTCTGTCGGTGAAGCTAGCACAACAGATTCAAGAGCAGTTTGAGTTTGTCATTTGGCGATCGCTACGCCATGCTCCAAGCATCAAAGAAATTTTGACTAGCTTAATTCAATTTTTGAATAACGAGCAACCAACCGATTTACCGGAGGATACTACTACTCTCGTCTCCCGATTGATTAATTGTTTGCGAAAGCACCGCTGTCTCATCGTGCTAGACAATATGGAGACAATTCTCAAGAGTGGTGATTGTGTTGGAAACTACCAAGAAGGCTATGAAGAGTATAGCGAACTCCTCAAACAAGTGGGAGAATCGCTCCATCAAAGCTGCTTCGTGCTGACGAGTCGAGAGAAACCCAAAGAAATTGCCTTATTGGAAGGCGATGCACTACCCGTTCGCTCCTTACAGATGAGCGGATTAAAGTTGCTAGAAGGACAAGAACTGTTTAAAATTAAGGGTTCTTTTTATGGCTCGGATGATGAGTGGAGAGACTTGGTTGAACGTTATGCCGGAAATCCTTTAGCGTTAAAGCTTGTTTCTACAACAATTCAAGAGCTATTTGATGGCAATATTGCGGAATTTTTAACTCAGGGTTCGGTTGTTTTTGATGATATTAGCGAGCTGTTAGACCAGCAATTTAATCGGTTATCCGATTTAGAAAAGACAATTTTGTACTGGCTGGCTATCAATCGGGAACCGGCTTCACTCCAAGATTTACAGGATGATATTGTATCGCCAGTTTCCAAGCGAGAACTTTTAGAGGCACTGAAATCTCTAGGAAGGCGATCGCTAATTGAGAAGCGTGAAGTCTGTTTCTCCCTGCAATCGGTGGTAATGGAGTACGTTACTGACCGAGCGATCGAGCAAGTTTGCCAAGAAGTAACGACTGGGGAAATTGCCCTGTTTAACACTCATGCGTTAATCCAGGCTCAGGCGAAAGAATACATCAGAACGACTCAAATTAACTTTATCCTCAAACCGATCGCAGATAAGCTGTTCACGATTTTCAAGCGCAATGTCGCCGAACCGATTCAGCAGATTTTAGCCCAGTTGCAAGAAAATTCGCCCCTAGAACCAGGTTATGCAGGGGGGAATGCGCTGAATCTCTTGTGTCAACTTGAAACAGATTTAAGCGGTTATGATTTTTCCCATTTGACGATTTGGCAAGCTTACCTCCAAGATGTCAATTTGCATCAGGTCAATTTCACCGGTGCTAATTTAGCCAAGTCAGTTTTTGCGGAACGGCTGACTTATATTCTGTCAGTCGCCTTTAGTCCAGATGGGAAACTGTTGGCGACGGGGGATGCTAGGGCGTGTCATCAATTAAATGTAGAATGCTGTCAGAGCAAGGCTTTTACGGCTATAAAGCTCGAACGAGCCTGACAGCCAGAATTCACTACTGGTACGGGATGTGTAGCTAATTGATGACACGCCTTAGCGGTGAGATACGCTTGTGGCAAGTTGCCGATGGTAAGCAACTCCTGACCTGTAAAGGACACACCGGTTGGGTTCGCTCGATCGCATTCAGTCCCGATGGCAGCATGATTGCGAGTGCGAGTAGCGACCAGACCATACGGTTGTGGGAGGCCCAGACGGGTCACTGTCTCAACACCTTGCACGGCCATACCCAGTGGGTTCGCTCTGTTGCCTTTAGTCCCGATGGTCAGACCTTAGCCAGTGGTAGTGGTGACTATACGATTAAGCTATGGAATGTCCGTGAAGGGACGTGCTCGAACACCCTGGAAGGACATACTCATTGGGTTTGGTCGGTTCAATTCAGTCCGGATGGTGCGTTATTAGCCAGTGGCAGTGAAGACCGGACGGTGAGGCTATGGGATACGACAACCGGTCAAGGTCTGAAAATTTTGCAGGGACATACCCGTTGGGTGCGTTCAGTGGCATTCAGTCCGCAAGGGCATACTCTAGCCAGTGGCAGTGGTGACTATACGGTCAAGCTATGGGATGTTCGTCAAGGAACCTGTATCAAAACCTTAGAGGGACACACTCAACGGGTGCGTTCAGTGGCGTTCAGTCCGCAAGGGAATACTCTAGCGAGTGGTAGTGGCGACCATACCGTTAAGTTATGGGATGTTGACACGGGTCGATGTGTCAGAACGTTGCACGGACATAATAGTCGATTAGAATCCGTCGCCTTCAGTCCGGATGGCGTAACGCTAGCCAGTGTTGGGGAAGACCGTACCATGAGGTTATGGGATGTGAGTACCGGTCAATGCCTGAAAACCTTGCAAGGGTACGCGAGTTGGATACAGTCAGTGGCTTTCAGTCCGGATGGTAAGACATTAGCGAGTGGCAGCGAAGACCGCATGATCCGCTGCTGGGATGTCAGCACGGGTGAGTGCCTCAAATCGTGGCGGGGACACCAAGGTTGGGTCTGTGCGATCGCATTTAGTCCTCAAGGCAATACTCTAGCCAGTGGTAGTAGTGACTATACCGTCAAGGTATGGGATGTGAACACGGGTCACGCCCTGGAAACATTGCAGGGGCATACGCGTTGGGTGCGATCGATCGCATTCAGCCCTCAAGGAAATACTTTAGCTAGTGGCAGTGGCGATCGCACCATCAAATTATGGGATATTTCCACTGGTCAGTGCCTCAAAACCTTCCCTGGACATACCAGTTGGATTTGGTCAGTCGCGTTCAGTCCCGATGGCGTAACCCTAGCGAGTGGGAGTGAAGACCAAACCGTCAGGCTTTGGGATATTAACACGGGTGAATGCCTGAAAACACTGCGAGGACACACCAGTTGGGTACAGTCAGTGGCGTTCAGTCCCGACGGTCAAGCCTTAGCCAGCGGTAGTTGTGACTCCACTGTAAAGTTGTGGGATGTTCGTCAGGGGAAGTGCCTCAAAACATTGAAGGGACACGATAGTTGGATACAATCTGTAGCCTTTAGTCCGGATGGGGTGACCTTAGCCAGCGGTAGCTGTGATTCTACCGTGAAGCTGTGGGATACCCGTGAGGGCAAATGTCTGACAACGTTACACGGACACGCGAGTTGGATTTGGTCAGTGGCGTTCAGTCCGGATGGTCAAATTCTAGCTAGTGGCTCTCAAGATGAAACGATTAAGCTGTGGAATGTGAAAACGGGTGAGTGTCTAAAAACGCTGAGAGCTAAACGACCTTATGAGGGGATGAACATCACTGAGGTGACGGGTTTAACGGACGCTCAGAAGAGTACGTTGAAAGCGCTGGGGGCAATTGAGAATTAACGAGCAGGGGTAACCTTTTTTGAATTCAAAATGCGCTACGCGCCGCTGCGCTATCGAAGAAAGCTTCGCTATCACCGTTGCCCGTTCCCTTTTTTGGTCAATCAACTAAGGAAAAAAAGCGATTGTAACGAGAAGTAAATAGCTTCTACAGAAGTTGAACACAACTTGAATGCGATCGCGAACAACAGCCTTTGATACTAAAAATATAAGCAACACAGCAAGATTAACAAAACATAGAGGCTCAAATCATGAAGTTAATTTATCGTGGCTATATCTTCAATTACACTCCTCGTCCCCTGCCCACGTATCGTAAGCCACAAGCGTTAAATTGGCGATGGCTCCCTCCCGGCGAAAGTATGCAATGTGTTCCTCACTCCACTCAAAGGTATGGTCCGCCGCGTGCCTTAAATTGGAGGTTTCAAGTTCCGATGGAGATGTAATCTTAAATCAAGTTCAAAATGTCAAAGACCAAAATGAGATGCTTCAGTTAATTTGAAAATAGAGTTCACAATAGCTTTAGCGCAAGTATTTTTTTAGGAACATTTAGGCTTATGATTTTATTCGATAATCATCTTCAAGGTAAAGTAAAAACACAGTCATTTGCCCCTTTGCTTTCATATAAACATAAAAGATTAGAAGAAAAACCTAGAGATAACAAAGACTCAGAATCAGGCAAATTTATCTCTGTAATAACTATTATTGGGCTGATATTGATGATGAGTGTGAACAGCCTAATGTTGAGAGAAGATGGTAAAAATTCAGAGAATGCGATGAATGTTAGTCCTGAAGCATCTTACTTAAATCACTAACTGACCTTAAACCCCTCCCTGCGACGGAGAGGGGCTTTAATTTGTCTTTAATTTTGAATTAGGAGCGAAGCGACGTCTGACATTCTGGCTTGAATCAGACGATGAGCCTCCTGGGAGGCTAATTCTTCGACGGTCAAATCTGTCAAAGCGATTGGCATCAGAGCTTGTTGATGGGAATTCCTTAACTCGTCTGAATGCTGGGCATCAAAATCCTCTAAATTTTCCGCTGCCGCCTTGACCAAAGCACCTAGAACTTTAAACGCCCCGTCGGAAAGGGGTGGCTGGCCTCGGTAGTTTTGCAACCTCCCCCCCTCGGAGTAGTTGGGAAAGTCGGCTAACCCCATAAAGCGCATAAACCAATCGGCTCGATAGCCTCCCGCAGCAACGACAATCCCTCGATAGTCAGCAATTAACTCATCTAACAAGTTGTTCCGCATCGAGGCAAATAGGCGGCGGGTGAAGTAGTGAGTGCATTCATGTTCCAACCGAATGGTTAAGGATAGACGCTGCCATTCTGCATTCTCCAGACCCATGTCACCAGCCGATACAGCACTATAGGAACCCTGACTGAGGATAATAAATCGGTCTTGATAAAGCTCCTTACGCCGGAGGAGTTTCTGAAACTCTTGAGTCCAGCTAGCTTCGGAACAGTTAGCTGGATGTTTGGCTTCCCATTGTTTCCGATACTGACGAATCCGATCCCAGTTATTGAAACCAACAACAATGCAAGCTCCCATCGAATCAGGAATCGGCTTAGGCTCGTTCCGCAAGGTGAGAGCTTGCACTAAGGAAACAAAATCCTCGCGAGTTCCAGCAATCAAAACTGGGATAGCTCCAGCTAAGCTTTGATGCACGAACACCTGAAGTTGCTCTGGTTGCTGCAAGACTAAACCCGTCGCTTCAGGCATGTCATTGAGTAATACGCCCTTGCGAGTCGCAGTCTGATACGCCTGAGTTTGACTGATACCCTCTCGAATCGGAAACTGCAACTGCACAAGACAAGGTTTTAGGGCCTCAAATGCACCAATTTCTCTAGCAACGGCGACATAGTGTTCCCAAGCCGAGACATGCGGTTCGGGAGGCAGCGGCAACTTCAGGGGAAGCGTTAGATTTGTGCGATCGAAAACGTTCTCGTTGTAAGCGAGGAGTTCCTCCACCTCTGAAGTCGTGGCCCCGTAAGCAGCGAGAATACGCGATCGAAATTCCTGCCTATTCATATCCTTAAAGAAGGAAAAAGAAAAAGTGAAAAAGGAAAAAGTCTTATAGTTTTACCGTTTACCTTTTTACTTTTTCCTTCACCGCTTAACGACCTGGGAACTTGAATTTGGAAAACATGGAAGGAGGCTGTTGAGTTTTTTTCTCCTCTTGACAAATGTGCTTAGTAATCTTGTGTAGTTCTTGAGTCAAAGGGTGGTCGGGATGACGCACACAGAAAAGGTCGCTGCTAGCCAACTGCATCATCTCGTCACAGTTTGGTAAGATTCCCGCTACTGGTGCATTGTAGGTCTTTTCCATTTGTTGGCGTAAGGAATCAAAATCAAAACTTTGCAGTGCTCTGTTGACCACCAGTAACATTTTGGGAACCTTTAACTTACGCGCTAAATCCACCGTTACAGCAGTTCCTTGGAAGTCCTGACGGTCTGGACGCAGAATAATAATTAGCGCATTGGAAATCGTAATCGAGAGCAGCGTTTCTTCGTTAATTCCAGGATGCGTGTCAATGAATAGGTAGTCTAGGTTGAGAGCCCGAACAAGATTACGAAAACCCTCATTGAGCAGGCGCACGTTATATCCATCTTTGAGAATGCGAGCAATCTCGCCAGCCTTGCTACTGGAGGGAATTAAAAAAATATTGCCCTTAGCCTGGGCGACTTGAGGTGGATTGACATTATAAGCGCTGTCTTCGATCGCACAGCGACCCCATAAATAATCGTTGAGGGTACGGTTAATCCGTTGTTCATCCAAACCAAAAATGACATGAATTCCTGGCGATTGGATGTCCGTGTCAACAATCCCTACCCGCTTGCCAAGACTCGCGATCAACGTAGCCAGATTAGCCGTTGTGTTTGACTTACCAGTTCCGCCCCGGAACGAGTGAACAGATACGATCTGAGACATGATACACCTCTAAGCATGAAAGAGAGTCATAAATTGCACATCGCCTACTGTATTGATGGCACACTTGCCTGCATCAGCTCAGTGAGCGATGTAATGAAAGTCTAGTCAAGTGGAAGGTTACCAGTTGCTCTGTCAGAATTATAGACTGCCTCCAAGGGTCAGTTTTTGCTCCGTCGCTGTAGGTCTTATCACCCGTAGCTTTGCTTTTTATGCCGTATATCCGATCTTTAATTTTAGTTAAGCAGATACCTTCTACGGGCTATCTGTACAATGGAGTAAACTCAGAGTTTTTGCAACAGAATCCGTTTTTTGCGGAGTGTATCAATTTTGCCTCTGTATTTGGGAAAGTATCTGAAACGCGATACCTTCAGGACGTAGATTTGTAAACTTTTGGCGTAATTATTAAACCATCCAGCGATTAATATTCCAGATACCTCGCAAAATTGACTTTTAAAGGAGCTGTAGTGTATCCCTTTAACAGAGTGGTACAAGCAGGCCAACCGATCGAGTGACCTCCGCATCCCAGACACAAGTAAGGAGCGAAGCCGTGTTACAAGCAGAAATCGAACCTGGAACTTTAGTCAACAATCGCTATGAAATTCAGAGGGTTCTCGGACAAGGTGGCTTCGGGCGAACCTACTTAGCCTACGATGTCGAGCGCTTCGGCGAACTTTGTGTCCTCAAAGAATTTGTACCTAGTATTAGAACCGAATATGTAATTCAAAAATCGCGCGAACTATTTGAACGAGAAGCCAGAGTTTTATACCAACTTAACCATCCGCAGATTCCTAAATTCCTCGCTTGGTTTACCCATGCAGATGGTTTATTCCTGGTGCAGGAATATATTGATGGCAAAACCTATGCCAGCCTGTTACAACAGCGCCAACAGCGAGGCCAAGTATTTTCTCAAGCAGAGGTTGTGCAGTGGCTTAAGGATTTGTTGTCTGTTTTGTGCTATCTCCACGGACGCAATATCGTTCACCGCGATATCTCTCCAGATAATGTGATACTCCCCTACGGTCAAACGCAACCCGTGTTGATTGACTTTGGATTAGTCAAGCAGCAAGTGTCGCAGGTGTGGGCAAGTAGTCCCGAAAGCCTTGCTGGTGCGGGTCAACATTCGTTTGTCGGAAAATTCGGTTACGCTCCTCCCGAACAAATTCGGATGGGGCATTGCCACCCCTATAGCGATCTCTACGCCCTAGCTGTCACTGCACTGGTTCTTCTGACGGGCAGAGAGCCAAATTGGCTGATCGATCAGGGTTCACTAGAGTGGAAATGGCGCTCCTACGTCACCGTCAGCGACTATTTGGCTCAGATGCTAGACAAAATGCTCGCGGAGAAGCCGAGGGACCGCTACCAGTCAGCCGAAGAAGTGCTCAACTATCTGCAACTCTACGCTTCCTCTGGGACAGTTGCTACATTTGAGTCGCCGATCGAACTGCAAATCG
>DATNPC010000045.1:0-8293 GCA_036703375.1 Allocoleopsis sp. | reverse complement strand
TCCAGCGCTAAATACATATTCCATGATTATTACGCAGTTGGTGTCTAGAGGAGCTGACCAGCCAACATTCTAGGTTTTATGCTTATAGGTAACATCGGAGATTGTACGGATGAATGAGTACTTGAGGGCATTTCAGGATATTACCCAATCCGCTGAGCAATTACTTACAGATGAGCATAATTCCCTAGAGATTCAGCAATCTGCTACCAGGCTAGGGAAGTCAGTTCAACCCTGTATTGAAGAACTGAAGCAATCGGCTACTAAACTCAAGGGTTTAGTCCATGGATGTTTCAATGATTTGTATCACGCTGAGGACGTTTGGCATAGCAAGCCAAGAATTGCACAAGCAGCAAAAGATGAAATATGGCAACAGCTTGGCGAAATTAGCGGACGTTTATTCAGAATCCGTTCATTAGCCAATCAATTGAAGCGCGATTCTGTAGGACAAGCCATTCAATCTTGGGATTATCAGATTACATCCTTAAAAAGTCGGTGGTTTATTGATAGTAAAGGTCAATTAAAAAAAGGGATTGGCTGGGGAGAAAAAGAAGGCTTTATTAAACAAATTTCCCCTATCTTTAATTATCACTATGTGGGAAGTCGAATTGTTAATAAGGGGAATTTAAGTTCAATCAATGCAGAAATAAACAGTATTAAAATAGAAAGAATTCAGTATTATATCAGTTTTTTGGATAATCGTGACAAAGCTCAGTACACGAATCATTTTGCTTCTATAATTAATAAAATTGAAGAGAAATTAAGTAATCCAGAGGCGCTTACAGCTAAATATTTTCAAGAATTAAAACCCGCCGTGAATCTGGATTTAACAGCTCTGATAAATAATGGATGGGGTGATATCTACTGGGAAGATGTTGTTAAGTTCAGAGACAAGATTTCTTATAAGATTGAGAAGTTTATTACAGCAATTTTTGATGACCGAGTGGAATTAGTCACTGAAGCTCTCGAACCAGCGATCGCATTTTACAACGACTTCCTTGAGCGACAAGAGCGATACCAGCAAGAGACACCAGAACAGCGCGAAGCCGAAAAAGCTTGGATTGACCAGCAGCGTCAGCAACTAGAGCAAGTGCAACGTGGTATTGAAGCCATCCTCAATGATAGTTGATGCGATCGCTTCAGACGGCAGTAGGTAGATACCATTGAGGATGCTATGCCAGCCGTTAGAAACCAACTTTCTACCTTCAACGAAGTTAAGTCTATACGAACTGTGTGATTTAAAGCATGACTTTGCCGGAGGCATTTTAAAGCATAGCTTTGCCGGAGCGGCAAAAACAAACTTTAAATCACAAACTGGTCACCCAGAAGCCTTATACCTTGAGTGGGCGATACTGGATTTGAACCAGTGACCCCTTCCGTGTGAAGGAAGTGCGCTACCCCTGTGCTAATCGCCCATGAGTATTTAATGTAGCACGGTGGAGCGGCTGTTGTCACTGCGATCGCAGGACTATTGCTGGCTTTGGTATGCGATCGCTCGGTGATGGTGTCTTGAAAGCACCCATTAACCAGGTAAAAACAAAAGCACAGTTACTGAGCGACAATCCAGTAGCCGTGCCTTTACTGGCGGGTGCTGGTGGGTTTTACCTAAATGGAGAGATGAGTCAGATATCAAGGGGACTTTAAGATGCTAGAAAATCCCCACACCCGTTGGGGAACGTTTTAGAGGTGATACCATGCTGAAACTTATTTGGTGTTTAACCAAGCCGCTGCGCGTTCTTGCAGGATTGGTATTTATATTACTCGGCAGCATTCCTACCTTTCTAATTCCGGGGCTTGGTTTGTTCCTCGGACTACCCTTTCTTTTGATAGGTGGCTGCTTGATCTGTAGCTAATCAACGCGCTAATACCAGCCTGTGTGCTTACGCAGGCTTTGGTGACCGCAATGTATGTTGATTGTGGGTCATTAGCTGCAAAAATAATTTTCCCATAGTCAATAGATTTCGCATTCGTGTAAAGCCCCAGTTGGGAACTGAGGCAATAGGACTCGATCGAGTTAATTGGTGGTTGAGCGATCGCGTGCAGTCGCTTTGCCCGAGCTGCAATAAGATCGACACATCTTCGGCACATTTTTGATGCAGCGTTGACACAAAGCAAACTTACAGTAGCAATGCATGGCAAGGCTACCCGTTCCCTAGAGTTTTACCATGTCCGAGCAAATCTTGGTCAAATTGTGCTACAGATACAGCGATTGACACGGCTGCTGACCTACTTAGCGCATGCAGTCATTTATGCGATCGTCTCCCATATTCCTGGTGATAAAGCAGTTAAGCAAATGCTTCACGCGGAAGTTGACTAAGTTTTGAATAACGCAATTAATGACAAAATCCATCAGGGTGTAGAAAGCATCGAAGACAAGGTTGGATTGAAATTCGGCTTTCACTTAAACGTAGCGCTCCTTATCTGCACCAAATTGGAACCCAATGAGCAAACTTCCACAAATCACTGCGTTTTTTTGGATCATGAAGATCTGTGCAACTACTTTGGGAGAAACGGCAGGAGACCTCTTATCGATGACGCTAAATGTGGGCTATGCGGTTAGTTCCATGATATTGATTAGCGTGTTTCTAGCGACTCTTGTCACTCAATTAATCTCGAAACGCTATAACCCATTGCTTTATTGGACTGTCATCCTGTCAACCAGCACGGCTGGTACAACCATGTCAGATTACATGGATCGGACGTTAGGGCTTGGCTACGCTACAGGGTCGATGATTTTAGTTACGATTCTCTTGGCGATTTTGGCGTTTTGGCGATTCAGTATTGGGTCTCTATCTGTGACTAACGTCAGAACACCGAAAGTTGAGCTGCTTTATTGGGCTGCTATTCTATTTTCAAATACGCTAGGTACTGCCTTGGGGGATTTCCTCGCCGATAGTTCCGGGCTTGGATTTGCAGGAGGAGCGCTGCTAATTGCTAGCTTGCTGGCTCTGGTATTGGCAGCATACTACTATACCCAAATTTCCACAGTCATGTTGTTTTGGATTGCGTTTGTCCTCACCCGACCTTTTGGTGCAACACTGGGGGATGTTCTGACGAAAGCACACGAAAAAGGGGGACTTGGGTTTGGCACTATCGGCTCATCTATAGTTCTTTTGTCAATTCTTGGAGTCTGTATCCTATTCACCACTCTACAGCAGAGAAAACTGGCTGTGGTTAAGATTTCTAATGATGAATGAGATGAAGGCAATTCAAATTTGAAGCGCGCTACCCCTGTGCTAATCGCTCGTGAGACTTTACCCCAACATAGGGTAGCGCCAAGCATGAGTAAAAGCGATCGCGTTTACTCGTCCTGTGGATACTCCTTCCATAAGGATGGCATCGCAATCCGTAAACTCTGGTGATTGCCATCGCCCAAAATTAAGTGATCTAGTATCGGCATACAGAGGAATTGAGCTGCCTTTAATAGCTGTTCTGTCAGAGTCATGTCTTGTGCGCTAGGTTCAACATGTCCAGTGGGATGATTATGTGCCACGATCGCTCGTGTCGCACCTTGGCGAATGATCTCTCGAAAAATCTCGCGGGGATGGGCTAGTGTCTCAGTCGCCGTACCAATCGTAATCACCTTAGTACCCAGTAACTGATTCTTTGCATCCAGCAGCAAGATGGCAAAACGTTCTTGGCTTTGCCACATTAAGTCATGACTGAGGGCAGCCGCTGCGGCATCGGGGCTATCAATCACGGTACGATCTGAGGGGCGAGACTGAAACGCCCGTTTTCCCAGTTCTACTGCTGCCAGAATGGTTGTTGCCTTAGCTGGCCCTACGCCATGGATTTGCATCAACTCTTGATGGTGGATATCTCGCAACACCTCCATCGGATCGCGCTGGTTTTGGCTTAACTGCTGCAAAATGTATTGTCCCAAACCGATCGCGGAAAGCTTGCCTTTGCCTTGCCCAGTCCCTAATAAAATTGCGATTAGTTCCGCTGTTGTCAGATTTTTGGCTCCTAGAGCGAATAATCGCTCGCGAGGGCGCTCGCTTGTCGGAATATCGGCAATTCTCAAGCTATACGTCATAGATGCAGGCTCAAACAGACTCGCTATCAAGGGTATTATTGTTAGTAATCCCGTTTTGAGTCCAACACCTGTCATCTAGGTCGCAAATTGCCGCCCGATCGAGAAGTATGGAATTACACGACAACAGCCGATCCGATTGACTGATAAATATTCGCTGCCTTGAGCATGTGATAAGTAATCAGCAATTGCGTCAGGGCCAGTGGATAACTTTGGAGAGTTTCCCCAGTAGTACCCGTCACTCGACCCAAATCTTCGTTGCCTTCCAACGTACAGAACCTGCCTAATGAAGGAATATCATTACACAGCACTCGCTCCAGTTCGCTGACTTGTTCCTGAGTGGCATGGCCATCGATTTCTAAGACATCCACTGGTTTACCCATATCGCGATCGAGTTCTAAGCGAATGGCTGAACTGAGATGAGAGGTATTGGGGTTCAGGATTCGCGTCAAGTCTGGATGGGGGATATTAGGTCTGAGGACTAAGCGAACGTTTAGAAGTAAATCGTTTTGTTCAATTGTCTCGTCAGGGGGGTAGAAACTAACAACAATGTCAGACGACTTGCGTTGAGGACGGATAAACTCTTCTGAATCCGATTCTCGCTTTCTCAGCTGTTCGAGAACTTGTTCCTCGGTATAGCCTCGCTTACGAGTATCGCGCTTAATTTTCCATTGAGTCCGTAAAGATTCCGGTGGTGCTAAATAGACTTTAACGTCGTAGCAGTCTCGCGCCCCGCGCGTATAGTAACCGAGCAATCCTTCAACCACCACAAACCGTCTGGGCTGGATGTACTCCGGCGGATCGAATGTCCCCGTGCTGTGGTTGTAGATGGGTTTGAGGATGGGTTGTCCCGTGCGTAGCAGACTCAGGTGTTGCTGAATGATATCCAGGTAGTTGCAATCGGGGTGCAATGCTGAGATGCCAATGTCAGCCCGCTGTTTGCGATCGTAGCGGTGGTAATCATCCGTGCAAATCACCGTGACTTGGTCTTCACCCAGTACTTGAGCAATTCCTCGCGTCAGCGTTGTTTTTCCTGCGGCGCTATCGCCGACAATGCCAAGAATAATTGGGCGACTAGTCATGGTTACGGTATTGAGTATCGATCTAGCTAAAGAACTCCCGATTCGTTTAATTCTAGGAGGGAAGGGGCAGCGAATCAATCCCAACTCACGTCCGTAAGTCTTGACAATATCGTTAGTTTGCCAGCAGGTTTCTCGCTACACCAGCCCCAAAACGTCTCGATCCAAAAACTAATTACCCGTTCAACGCCCTATCGAAACTACTAGATACGTTACTGGTTAGCACCCAATTCTGCGGCAATTTCATCTGTTTTTGCTGCCATGATGAAATCGTTTTTATGCAATCCAGAAATAGCATGAGTCCACCAAGTGACAGTAACTTGACCGTACTCGGTCAATAAGGCTGGGTGATGCCCTTGTTCCTCAGCTACTTCGCCAACACGGTTAGTGAATTGTAAAGCTTTGGCAAAATTTGGGAATTTATAGGTGCGCTCTAGGCGAGATTCTCCTGTTACCTCAATTAGCCTCCAATCAGGAATTTGAGGTTTGAGTTCTGCAATTTCTTCTTGGGTCACTGGTGATGATGTTTTTGTGCAAGCTTCACACGTTTGCTGAGTGAGTTGTGCCATGACTAGCTCCTTTCCAGGTATTTGTCAAGAAAAATGAAGGGATAGCAACAGGTTGAGTGGAAATTCGCGATCGCATTTTGCCAAGGTGAGTCCATCGCTCAAATCTTGCTCGCCGTAGCGATTCAAGTGAACCCGTGAGACTCTCCGGGTTTCAGACGAGACATCCCTCGCTGCTAAGCTTTACTGTTTATCTTGCTCCAATTCCACTGTTACAAACTATTAAAAAATATTTAATGGTAGTAATTCAACACAATGCATAGGTAAGCTCTCTTTTCAGCGATCTAGATCGCAAAACACACTGCACTGAGTCAATTGAGAAATAGTTCTCTCCTCACCCCAAAATTGAGTAATTGTCACATTCTTCTTGTGAAGTTAATTAATGTCTAATCCGTCAATTTAATGACATACTGGAAGTGTGAGGACAAGAACGGAACCAACTTTGTTTACAAAGGGGGAAAATCATGAAATTACGTCTTTTAGCAGCTCTCAGCTTACTAACTCAGCTTTTTTTCGTTAGCTCAGTTCGAGCAGAGAATCCAGCTCAGGTTCAACGGTTATTGTCAACTGGTGAATGCGTGCAGTGCGATTTATCGGGAGCGAACCTCAGTGGCGCACATTTAATTGGTGCTGACTTGAGAGAGGCTAATCTGCAAGGCGCTAATCTGACAAACGCCAATCTAGAAGGAGCCGATCTCACTCGTGCCAACTTAAAAGGGGCTAACTTAACCTCAGCTTTTGTCACTAATGCGGATTTGAAGCAAGCCAATCTAGACACTGTCAATTTTACTCGCGCTAAGATTTATGACGCTAACGTGTATGGGGCGTCAATGAATGACATGAATATCAGCGATGCGGAAATCTTTAACACGGGAATTGGCATCGGTGGAGAAGACGCAGACATCCCCTCTTGGGATTGAGGTAGAATAGCTGGCCTAAACCATTCACAACCGACAGAACCAGGGGTTAGTTGACCGAACACTCAGAGCCAAGGAGTGGGCAAAGGGCAAAAGGAATAACAATCAAGTTAAAGCGATAGGCTAGCGTGATAAACAGCCCGATCGCTTTAGGGAGTTGTCACGGCTGTGAAGAAAGAATCGGATATGGACTGGCTCATCGGTGGGGGTGAGATGGGGAAACTCATTCGCTCGATGGATTGGTCGCAGACGCCTCTGGGTGCGATCGAGTCATGGCCCCAAAGCTTGCGAACCACAGTCAGTATTTTGCTCAACTCCCGCTACCCCATGTTTATTTTTTGGGGCCCCAATCTGGTTAAGGTGTATAACGATGGCTACCGTCCCATTTTGGGTTCAACCAAACATCCTGGTGCTTTAGGCAAGCCCGGCCCGGAAGTCTGGCCGGAGATTTGGGATACCATCGGACCGATGGTAGACGAGGTGATCGCCCAAGGAAAAGCAACTTGGTCGGATAACTTACTGCTGTTTATGCACCGCAGTGGTTACTTAGAGGAAGTCTATTTCACGTTTTCTTATAGCCCAGTTCGAGATGAAAGCGGTGGAGTGGGCGGTATGTTTTGTGCCTGTACCGAAACTACTCAGCAGGTTTTGGGAGAACGACGGCTGCGTACCTTGCGCGATTTAGCAGCACAAACGGTTGAAGCAAAATCGGTAGAAGCGGCTTGCCAAATTGCCATGAAAACGCTTGCCCATAATCCCGCCGATATTCCCTTTGCGTTGCTTTACTTGCTAGATGCCGAGAGAAACCAGGCCGTTTTAGCGGGTACCACAGGAATTGCACCCAATACCCCCGCTAGCCCAGCACAAATCGAACTGTCCGACTTCGCAGAAACATCCAGTTGGCCGTTGGCTCAGGTTGCCCGTACCGCTCAGTCCACCCCGATAACTGATGCGAGCGAGCGGTTTGGGGCACTCCCTGGTGGATTGTGGAATGATTCACCCCACACAGCTCTAGTGGTGCCGATTGCCTCTCCTGGACAGGAACGCCCTGCTGGCCTGCTCGTGGCTGGGATTAGTGCGCGTCGTGCCCTGGATGATGATTATCAAGGATTTTTGGAACTGGTGGCAGGACAGATTGCCTCAGCGATCGCGGATGCCCGTGCCTATGAAGCCGAACGCAAGCGGGCAGAGGCTTTGGCAGAGCTCGATCGCGCCAAAACTGTCTTCTTCAGCAATGTCTCCCACGAGTTCCGCACACCCCTAACCCTGATGTTGGCTCCAACAGAAGATGCTCTAGCAGACACAGATGCACCTTTACCACCGATTCAACGCGAGCGGCTCGAACTTGTCCATCGCAATGGCTTGCGGTTGCAAAAACTTGTCAACACCCTACTTGATTTTTCACGCATTGAGGTCGGACGGATTCAGGCTGTCTACGAACCCACCGATCTGGCAACCTTAACCGCCGAACTTGCCAGTACATTTCGCTCCCTGATCGAGCAGGCGGGGATGTCCCTCGTCGTGGACTGTCCTCCGTTGCCCGAACTGATTTATGTGGATCGGGAAATGTGGGAAAAAATTGTGCTGAATTTGTTGTCCAATGCGTTTAAGTTTACTTTGACGGGAACAATTACGGTTCGGTTGCAGGGATTTGACAATCGGGTTGAACTCACCATTGCCGATACTGGTATTGGCATTCCT
>DATNPC010000044.1:0-7896 GCA_036703375.1 Allocoleopsis sp. | reverse complement strand
TCCTGGAAAAATTAGGCCATCATCCGCAAATTCCTACCTTCCTGGCACACTTTGAACAAGACAGTTGCCTCTACTTGGTGCAAGAGTTTATTGATGGAACCAACTTAGCCGAGATTGTAGAGGAAGAAGGAACGTTTAATGAGGCTCAAATTTGGCAACTTCTAGACGAGCTTTTACCAGTTCTTAAGTTTATCCACGATCGCCAAATCATTCACCGCGATATCAAACCTGAAAATATCATTCGCCGCAGTACCTCTGGCCTAACCTCTCCCCAACCAGGAGAAAAGAGTCTATCTCCCCTCTTCCGTGAAGAAAAGGCTTCGTCCTCTGCCATCTCCCCTCGTAGGGGAGAACGAGAGGGGTGGGAAGGGGGCTGGGGGGTTAGGTTTTCCTTGCTTCGCCAACAGTATCCTGAAGTCCGAGAGATGAAAGGGGTAATGGGTAACAGGGAATGAGCAACGGGCAATTAGCCCCTACTACCCGTTCCCTATTACGCACGTCGGCAGATGGGTTTTCTCCCATCTTTTTAATCAGGGGAGGAAATGCCGACTTTCAGTGATACGAGTGCTTAAGCCTCGAATCAGGAATAAACTACCCTCGAAAACGACCTCGATCGCTCTCACAATTTCCGAACTAGGAACGGGCATAGCGTCCAATTAGTTCGGCCATCGCGAGAATATGACCGCTCATTGCTGCCTCTAGCTGAGCTTTCGTCGCCCCCGATTTTAGTTCTAGTTCGCGATCGAGGGCGTAAAGTTTGAAAAAATAGCGATGGATGCCACTGGGTGGACAAGGCCCACCGTAACCCAATTTGCCAAAATCGTTTTTTCCTTGCGTACCTCCACCTGAAAGCGTAGGTTCGGAAGGGACGGCTTGGGGGAGTTGGTGAGTTTCAGGGGGTATATCGTAAACCACCCAATGGACAAATGTCCGACCCGGTGCATCGGGGTCATCGACAATTAAAGCAAGGCTCTGGGTTCCTGTGGGTGGAGTACCCCAACTCAGAGGGGGAGAGATATCTTGACCATCGCAGGTGTAGAGGAACGGAATCATTCCGTTCGCTGTAAAGGCTGTACTTTGAAGTTTCATCGTCTTCCTGGCTGGTGTTGTTGGCGGCAGTGTAGAGGTTGAATGGTTGCTAGTAGATTTACAACTTGCCAATGACAGTCCTACTAGTCCGATGAGGCTAGCACTCTGTCCGAGAAAGGCTCTTCTACCAATAGAGTTAGGTATCAACAATGCCGTGAAACAATAAGCACTCTTTCTTAACGATTAGGCTATATCAGGACATCAACCAGAGCGAAACTGCGATCGCTATTCTTAACTCTCGCCAGCTTGCTCCGCCCAGAAGTACCTTCATCCATAAGATGATATAGAGGTTAAGCAAGCCACTAGCTCTTGAGGAGGAATCTGATGTCAAAAGACTGGTTCGCGTGGCACGACAACTACAGGACAAGGCCCAGGATGAGGCAGCGTCTGCAACTTGTCCAAGACTACATTCTGATGTATCTGGATCGGTGTCCGCCGGGATCGATTCGTATCGTCAGCGTCTGTGCTGGTGATGGACGGGATTTGATTGGAACGCTATTTGACCACCCTCGCGCTCGCGATGTTCAAGCACGACTTATTGAGTTAGACCCAAGACTGGTTGAATGCGGACGAACCGCAGCACAATCGGCTGGGTTAGGAGAGCAATTAGAGTTTGTAGAGGGCGATGCTACTCAATCTGCGGCTTACCAAGGTGCCGTTCCTGCCGATCTCGTACTGGTTTGTGGTGTTTTTGGGAATGTCGCTGACGATACCGAACTTCATCGCTTAATCCATGGGTTTCGCTTTTTCTGTAAGAAAGGGGCCTGCCTAATCTGGACTCGCGATCTTTTTGTGGATGGAGAGAATCACCTTGCTCAAGTTCGAGAGCTATTGAGCCAATCTGCCTTCGAGGAAGTGAGCTTCAAGATGACTGCCGTCGGGAATATGGGAGTGGGTACTCACCGTTACCTCGGTGAACCGCTAGCTCTCCCCGACGACGAGCAGCTATTCGTCTTTTCCAGTCCGCTCGACACGGTGGACGCTTGGCCGCTGCATTGAATCCTGTATTCTACCCTGTCCCAGAGTTGACTCAATTAACTAGCGTTGAGCCGCTTAGATAGCCAGCTAATCAAGCCGCTTAAGATTGCGCCAGCCATCAGAATACCAATCGCTGGGGTAAAAACAGGTTCCCATAGGCGATACCACAGATCGAGACCTAAGGGAACACCAATTGAGCGACCGATAACTGCGATCGCAAGCCACAAAAAGCTCAACAAAACCAGAAAAACATCCACTACTAGTAGCTGGTTGAGCCAACCAATCAGTCGATCTTTCATACCCTTCCTACAAACAGCACATAAATCCTACTGCACTTGTGGTCTTTCGCAAACCAAGGTTGCTATCGCCGTTTTCCTGTGAATGAGTCCAACCATTTTCCCGTAAGGGGCAAGGAGGTTTGCACTCAACCGAGAATCGGGATACAAACTACCAACAACTAATAACTATCTAACTAAACTTCCTCTTCACAAATCGTAAGAATTTTCGGCTGACCTTGTTCGAGGCGAACAGCAATTCCCTTTGCTCCCTCCTGTTGCAGGTCTTCAATGTAACCCTGTTGATTCAGTTGCGCTTCCCCGACACTGTTAAATGGGCCAAAGTAGTAGGTACAAGACGGTGCCTCGGTGGCAATTTCCAGCCACCAGGGAGTTGCACGTTGCGATCGAGGAACTCGAATCAGTAGGCATAGGAAAGCGAAAACGATAAAAAATAGAAGCACTCCGAGCATTTTTTTCTCTTCCTCTATATGTCGATAGGGCAAGGAACTCGGTATTCTGTGCGAGCATGGCAAGAGGTGTTACCGCTCGGTCACGTTGACCCCAATCTTATTTTGGTTCAGATCTAAGGCGTGTCATCAATTAGCTACACATCCCGTACCAGTAGTGAATTCTGGCTGTCAGGCTCGTTCGAGCTTTATAGCCGTAAAAGCCTTGCTCTGACAGCATTCTACATTTAATTGATGACACGCCCTAGACTGCCTTCATACATAAGGTGCCAGGAATAAGGGTCTAGTGCAAATAATAATAGAAAAAGTTAGGATTCTCTCGCCACCCATAATTGCGATCGCATATAGAGGCACACTCTAAGAGAGGGGAGCCGAGCAAAGGGAGTCGAGATGGCTGTTTGACTTACTCGGACTTGCGATATGTCTAAATTCCGCCTTCGACTCCAATGCGCCGTCACCATCACGCTACTCGCCTTGGCAACCGGCTGTTCCCCAAACTCGCTGGTTGACGGCGCGAAAAAGAGGCTTTCGCGATCGCTTAATATCTCAGTTACGCGTCCTGTTGTTAACTCTGAGTCTCCTAAGTGTCCCCAACAAATCGATCCATTTACCAAAGCGATTAACAAAGCGATGAGGGCTGCTACCTTAGCTCAATCCGCTCAAACTCGACAAGAGTGGGATACTGTCGCTTCTGGGTGGATTCAAGCAATCGCTAGCATGCAAGCCGTTCCACCGAACAATCCCAAACGAGCTTACGCTCAAAAAAAGGTGGCAGAGTACCTAAAAAATTTAGATATGGCTCTGCAAAAATCATCCGCGATCGCATTTCAACTGCCCTTTGCCAGTTTTAATAACCCCATCTTTGACGAGCAGCTGCTGCTATATCTATCCTATGTCGCCGCTGTTGGGCCACCGGATGTGCTAATTGTTGGAAGTTCTCGTGCTTTAGTGGGGATCGATCCACGACAGCTACAACAAGCGTTAGCCCAGCAAGGTCGAGGAAATCTCAAAATTTTTAATTTTGGTGTTAATGGTGCAACTGCCCAAATCGTCGATCTGCAACTGCGGCAGGTTTTGAGCCGCGAGCAACTCCCTCGCTTAATTATCTGGGGAGATGGTCTGCGGGCGTTTAACAGTAATCGAGGAGATAAGACTTATAACAGCATGGTTGCCTCTCCAGGATACCAGCGCTTAAAGGCAGGCGATCGTCCGAAACTCCCTCAGATTCCGACCAATACAGCTGATGCCTGCGACACTCTTCCTGGTACATCCATGTCCAGCGCTCTTGCCAACCCGTCTCGTACCTCGCTCGATACCACTAACTCAACTTCGATCTTAAAACACTGGCGGTTAGCACGAGTATCCTTCGAGCTGACGAGCAATTCAGACTCATTTCGCGATCGACGGTTACTCTTAACTCAGCTATCGGGGTTCACAGAACCACAACGGCTAACTGTAGTACGAAATACATCGGGCTACAGTAGTTTTGCCATTGATGCCAACGGCTTCCTCCCGTTGGACAACCGTTTCGATCCCAAAACTTATTATCAAAAAAATCCACGAGTACCAGGTCAATACGATGCCGATTATCAGCCCTTGAGTCTTTCAGGACAACAAGCTACAGCTCTCAATTCAGTCAAAACATTGGCTCAACAGCAACACATTCCCTTAGTGGTGGTGAATTTGCCCCTGACCCAAGACTACTTAGATTCCGTGCGCCAACAGCGCGAACAGCAATTTCAGCAGTGGATGCAGCAACAGGCGAGTGGAGGATTGGTCTTTATCAACTTGGGGCAGTTGTGGGTTAACCAGAATGAATATTTTATCGACCCCAGCCATCTGAATCGCTATGGAGCAGTAGCCGTCTCCAACCAATTGGCAACCAACGCTCAGATTCCCTGGCCTAAACCGCGTCCTTAAAAAGAGAAGGGAGTGCGTTCCTGTTTTGTGCGACAGATGTGAGTGTTAAATCGACAGAATGTCCGAACATCGGCTCCTGTATCACGGCTGAAGGATGTTACGGTTTGTGCCGCCAAAGTTACTACTAGTGCCAGTGTTTGTCCCGTTTGAGGTGCCATTGGTGCTACTGTTGGTGCTGCCAAAGTTGCTACTGTTTGTACCGTTCGAGGTACCATTGATGCTACTGTTTGTCCCACCGAAGTTACTGGTTGTGCCAGGATTTGCACCGCCGATATTGCGATTGGTGCTGGTGTTGGTACCGCTTGAGGTACCATTGGCGTTAGCGTTTGTCCCCCGAAGGTTGCCATTAGCGCTAGTGTTGGTACCGTTAGATGCGGCGTTAGTATTACCGTTTGTGCCAACAGAGGTAACGGTTCCAGCGGGAGTAGTAATGGTAATAACGGCTGGTCTGTTAGCGGTTCCGTTCGCAGCGGTTTGATTGGGAGTGGTAGTAGCAGCCGGATTATTCGTTACATTGGCTGCCCTATTACCGCTACCAGAGCCATCATCAGCTCTGCACAACCTCTCTAAATTGAGGGTGATGCCGCGTTGAGTTCGCATGTAACAAAACGGGCTGACTGCCCCTACATTTCGCCTAACTGGGTAGCTGGAAGCTTGAGGTTTAGGACGGCTAAAGACAGCCTGAGGCAGAGACCCAATGATGGCAGCCAGAGAAAGAGCTGTGCTTAGACCAATTAGTTTGAGCATGGCTATGACAGAGGACAACTACTATCCACCGTAAAAAGCCATTGGAGTAAAAACCTATCCCTGGAGAAAGATTCAGAGTGATACAACGGACAGAGATGTGAAAAGCGATCGCTTAGCGGGATAAGTGCTCTACGTCAACTCAATATCCTCTGGGTTCTCTTGTTTTAAGGAAATTGACTGGATACAGTTCCGGAAGTTATAAATTTAACCAGTAGATAGGGTATGTCTTTAGCAAGTTACGCTACTTCTTAATACTAAGAACTCAGGAGAGATTAATGAGGAAAACAGTTCCTTTTGTATTCCCCTGTCTAACTTTGATTTCTTCATCGTGGGTATTGGGAATTGTTAGTCCTCAAAAAGTTAGAGCTGAAACTTGTCGTATAACTTCAAACGGGTATATATACGTACCTTCTCTAGGAAGAACTGTTTTTCCAGAAGAGTATATGCTCCTGAATAATCCATGTACTCGTCTTAACACTAAGCCTGAAGACAATCATGAGCCATCAACTTCTTATAGTAGTGAATCGACAAGTAAAGCAGACCAGATAAAACAAGTAGCAATCAAAGCTGCAAAAAATAACAGAAGAAATTGTAGTGGTTCAGTTCGAGAAGCTGCTCTCAATCTAGGAATTGACTTATCTGTTAAAACAGCTGGTTCGCAAGCTAATAATCAAGTGGATTATATGGAGAAAAACTGGAGAAAAGTTTCGATGGAGGAAGCTAAAGAGCTAGCCGACCGAGGCATTTTCGTCGTAGCTGGTCGGAAAGATTGGCCTCACGGTCACGTAACAATTGTGGTAAAAGGTTTAGGTGTCAATCGTCCCGATCCAGTGACTGGCAAACCCAGAGTTTGGCCGAATATAGCGGGAGGGTCATTAGGTAGTGGGAGTGGATATAGCGAGGGTAATAAAACTATACTCAATGCCTGGTTCCGTCGCCAGCTCAATGAGGTTAGATATTACACGCCTAATTAAAAAGAAGGTTGGACATAACACTTCATCTCAGTAGTTCTGCACTAATACATTGTCGTTGATTCAAGGCAGAGGGCAGAGGGCATACAGGAAGAGGAGTTTAGTCTCTTGATATGTATCAGGCAAGGTGCAAGACCCCCCATGAGCTACGCACACAACAAACAATGAAAGCCTAATTACCCCATTCCCTATTCCCCATTCCCGACTTTCAAGACAGATGTCAGACGCACTACTCCAGCCTGACGCTTCCCCGATTTTCCTCCGCTCCCCGTGTGAAACCTGGTCACTGTTCACTGTTCACTGACCACTGTTTTAACTGTATCGGTGTCCCGATCGCAGGATAACCGAATGATTCCCAGGCATTCCCACCGCGTAGGAAAACTTCCATCCAACGCGTCTGTTCACCTTGTGGATTTTTCCAGCCACTGCTACCCGGCGCAAACGCTAACTGTCCAGATTCAACAGCAAAGCTACCGTCACTCGCGATCGCATTCTGTTCCTTCTCTCCAATCTGCAATCGAACGGGATGACCGGAGTTTGCCTCGCTCGCTTCATGTTGAATCGTTGTTTTCAAGTTGCCGTAACCGTCAATATAGGCGATACAGTTGGGCGGCACATCAGGTATATCAGAAGGGGGAATCTCCTCAGCTAGAGCATCGGGTTGACCGAGTGCAATAGCGCCTGCGGCTTCTGGAAACAAGTCGCGAGAACGAAACTGCGATCCTTCTGCCGCTACAGCCGCCCAACGCAACTCGACGGCTAAATCCCGCACGAACGAGAAGGCATAACCCGCATTGACACCAATCACTCGCACACCTGTCGATAGGCGTGCGAACGCCAGACGTTCGCCTGCATTCCCAGCACGCGCCTGTTCATCATCTTCTCGCGGCGCAACATTGTGGTAAATGATGGTTCCGGCAGGTGCTTCATTCAAGCCTAACTGGGCGACACAAAATCCCGCTGCCAGGGTAGCAAAAGCTGGAACAGGCGTAAGTATCGGTTCAGCATCCGGTAGATGGAGCTTTATACGCTGCACTACTTCCGCGAAGGCGAGGTCGCCAAAACCGTAATCGGCAATGATGTGAACTAGCATGGGGTTCGCTCGATTGTCTCCAGAAGTATGCCACGCTCAAGAAGTCTTGCCTTCTTCCATAAGACCTAAAGGAAACTCCCTATTCCCAGAAAAATTCGTCATCTCTCATGAGGAAGAGTTGATTGTGATTTCTTAATCCTGAAAAGGAGGGTTGCGATCGCGCAAAGTGTCCTCTAATCTCAAAGGACGCATACGACAAAGCGGCGAACGTTCTCCCAAAGGTTTCAGCTCATGGTGTTCATGCCCCTCAATTTTCTCATCGTGTGGCTAGTGCATCCCGGCAGAAGTAACTGACCACTTCAGCCCGGTACTGGGTACCCCTTGAACTTCCATTGAAATGGCTTAGCCATAGT
>DATNPC010000043.1:0-9590 GCA_036703375.1 Allocoleopsis sp. | reverse complement strand
CAAAATCTTTTGGCTCGTAGTTAACTTGCTTGCATTTTCCATCCTTACAGGGCTGCTGTTGGGCTTTCATCAACGGTAAGTCGGTGTAAAGCTTGTTATACTCCTCCTGCCCGGATGGTCGAGTCTCTACTGACAAAATTATTTTGTCCTCATCCAGGTTGATATCAACTCCATTTTCTCCAGGTTCTGGAAACCCATAAGACCTCATGTGATAGGCATAGTCTTGTTTAATTGTCCCGCTTGCTGGGACAAAGGAATGGCACTCGACAAAAAATCTGGTTTTTCTTTGGGCTGTCGATGCAGGAGCGATTAAAGCCACTACTGCCATACCAATAGATAGGACTTGAACACCGTTTAAAACGTTCATGAGAACCCTTCTGTTGGAACTTTACTCAGGTTACTGATGAATTCATAATTCATCAATTAATAATTCCTAATTCCTAGGATGTAGCTTAAGGAGAAAGGCGTTGAATTTTCCAAGAACCATCCTCACAACACTGATAGAGTAAGCGATCGTGTAGCCGACTCGGACGCCCTTGCCAAAACTCGATCGCGGTTGGAATAACTCGGAAGCCTCCCCAGTGCGGCGGACGGGGAATGGCTCTGTTTTTGTATTCTTTTTCTAGCTGCTGTAACCGCTCCTCCAGCACCTTTCGGTTCTGAATCACTTGACTTTGAGCAGAAACCCAAGCACCGAGTTGAGAATTTCTCGGGCGGCTGTGAAAGTACTCATCGGATTCAGCTGCGGAAACTTGTTCGACACGCCCTTCAATGCGTACTTGTCGTTCTAACTCGGCCCACCAGAATGTAATAGCGCCCCAAGGATTCTGTAACAGTTGTTGCCCTTTGTGGCTCTCATAGTTGGTATAGAAGACAAAGCCCTGCTCGTCGTAGTCTTTCAGGAGGACCATCCGGGCAGAAGGCTTACCATCTGATGTTACGGTGGAAATTGTCATGGCATTGGGTTCCGGCAACCCTGCTGCCAGTGCTTGGTCAAACCAGATTTTAAATTGCCCGAAAGGATCGGGGTGGGCATCGGCTTCACTCAACCCCTGGAAGGTGTAGTCTTTGCGTAAATTCGCTACGCTGGTGTCCATCGGCGATCGCTCCTCGCTCTCTGTTCGGTTTTGTCAGTTAAACGCTCAGTTCTCATTATTCGATTGTGCCTCGACAATCAGCTACTACAGGGTATGGTGCAATGCGCTGTTCAGCCAACCTTCAACGCCTCTTGATTATTGGTCTATCTGGTCCGCTTTTAGCGCTAAATCTTTGGATTTTGTTCCAGATATTCCACTATTTCCAACATTTAATTACCGTGGTAGCAATCGCGGCGATTCTAGCCTTTTTGCTGAACTATCCCGTCCGACTCTTAACGCGAGTTTACCGGAATCGCTCTCATGCCGCGATCGTTGTTTTGCTGCTCAGCCTTGCGCTTTTGGTGATTCTTGGCATCACCCTAGTACCCGTTATTATCGACCAAACCACCCAACTCCTAAAGAATCTGCCTGCTTGGTTAGAGGCCAGTCATAATAACCTCGATCGCTTAGATAATTGGGCCAAGGCGCGTCGCTTACCCATCGATCTCAACGTGTTGAGCGCGCGCCTCAATGCACGGATTGAAAGCCAAGTCCAAGTTTTGGCAACGGAGGTTGTAGGATTCGCGCTGGGAACGCTCACCGGACTCCTGGACGCGGTGCTAGTCATTGTCTTGGCGTTTTACATGCTGCTGTATGGTTCTAGCTTGTGGCAGGGTTTGGTCAACTTACTACCCATTCAGTATGGAATTCCCTTAAGCCGATCGCTACAGTTAAATTTCCAGAACTTCTTTATCAGCCAACTCCTGCTAGGCTTATTCATGGTGGCAACGCTGACTCCAGTATTTTTGCTGTTAAAAGTGCCGTTTGCCCTGCTATTTGCCCTACTAATTGGGATTGCTGAATTAATTCCCTTTATCGGTGCGACGTTAGGCATTGGTGCCGTGACTGTTTTGGTCATGTTCACCAGTTTTTGGCTGGCAATCCGAGTCATGATTGCGGCCATTATCATGCAGCAAATCAAAGACAATGTTATCGCTCCTCGATTAATGGGAGAGTTTACCGGACTCAATCCCATCTGGATCTTCATTGCCTTGCTGGTGGGCGTCCAGATAGCCGGACTGTTTGGCGCGATTGTTGCTGTTCCCATTGCTGGAACGATCAAAGATACCCTGGATACCATCCGTCTCCGGCGTCGTTCTCACAATATTGTCGCAGAAACCCTTTTTCCTGAAGCTTCCACTCGCAGGACTACGAGTGAACCCTATAGGGACGAAAATTAACTCAAAATGCACATGAAACACCTCAAAACTGACGGATTCTTTACTTTCGCTCTTGTAAAATTAGCAAGCAACGGCAAAGGTTTTGGATTCAGTGGATGCGACAGATTAATTTTTTAATTATTTTTGCAGCGTGTTTAGCTCTAGTTTTATTTAGCTTGGAAAACACCGAACCGACTTCCATTAAGTTTGTCGAGGGCGTTCAGGTGCAAGCTCCCTTATCGATTGCACTGATTTTGGCAATGGGGATTGGGGCTATCCTGGCTTGGCTGTTCAGCATTTGGACGCGGTTGCAGCGACAGTTGGAGTCCCGTCAAGCCATGCGGCAGATTCGCTCTAAAGAAGAACGAATTCAGGAACTCGAACAAGACGTTGAGCGTTATAAGGCAGAGGTCGAGCAGCAACAGCTACCTGCACTCTCCGCCTCTAAAACCCTAACCGATGGAGTGCTGGCGGAATGAGCGAGACAGTTGCTAACTTAGGTTACTAGCTACTCGATCGCGAACAACGCCCTCACGGAGGTAGAGAGTGTTTCGCTCTCACTCCAATAACCGGGAAAATCAACGAAATTCCGCACCTCAGAATCCTAGGATTCAGGGCGTGGAAAGCACTACTAACTCACCCACTCACTACTCGTCTCCTTTTCTTGACTGTAACACCAGCAACTCAAGCGATCGCTCTTTTGATTGACCTGGCACAACGCGGGGAAATTAACCCTTGGGATGTCCAGGTGATCGAGGTGATTGACCGCTGTTTAAGCGAACTAGCACTCTCCATTGATGCCGAACCGGCACGGCGTGACGCCGACTTATTCCAATCCGGTCAAGCTTTCTTATGGGCATCCATGCTAGTCTTGCTGAAAGCTGATACCTTAGCCCGTCTAGAGAACGCACAAGAACCCGAACTTACTGACGGCGATGAGTTCGATAGCGAGCAGGTGGCCGCGCGATTACCGTTGCATCTGGAGCGTCATCTGCGTCGTCGTGCTGCCGCGCCGCCTCCCAAGCGACGTCCGGTAACACTGCAAGAACTGATCGACCAGTTACAACAGATGGCATCGCAATTGGGAGAAGCTCCTGTGCGCTCTCGCACCAAGCAGCCCCGCCCAATGTCTCGCACTCAGGCTACTCAAACGATTGTCAATCTAGCCCATGATGAAAATTTGACAGAAATCGCAACCAAGCTGGACGTATTTCTCTCCCGTCACTGGCACGAACTTTCATTGGGAAAAGATTGGCTGAATTTAGAGCAGTTGCTAGAGTGGTGGACAGTGTCTCCACTAGCGTCGGATGAAGTCGATCGTACAGAAGCTGTTACTACAACGCAGACAACAACCCACGACCGAGTGGGTGTCTTTTGGGCGCTACTCCTTTTGTCAGCCCAGTCTAAGGTTGAGTTATCGCAAGAGGAGTTCTACCAAGACTTAAAAATCCGAACGCTGGAGGGAAAAGACGAGGAGTGTTAATTTGAACGTGAGAGTTTGACGCTGGGAGCAAGCCATCCGTCACCACCGAACCCTTTAATGGTTCCCGGTGAAGCTTACACAGCAAGAGTCAGTGCTGCTTTCTCGGCAAGAGAGCGAATTCTTAACATATCACATGGGTGCATAGCAACAATTCAACGTATTTACAGTAGTCAGCAAAAATTGACTAACCTTATCGTTTTGTGAACTGATTGCTGTTATTACTCCTCGTCAATCGGATGAAGCCCATCGGCGAGAGTCCATTGCTTTGACAATGGACTGGTTAAAATCAGACTCAATTGACTAACCACATATGTGTGCCCTAGGTTGAGGAACAAAAATACATGAAAGCCATGATTCTGGCGGCTGGTAAGGGAACCCGCGTTCGCCCCATCACCTACACCACTCCCAAACCCTTAATTCCCATCCTGCAAAAACCAGTGATGGAGTTTCTCCTAGAACTGCTACGACAGCATGGCTTTGACCAAATTGTCGTCAACGTTAGTCACCTGGCAAAGGAAATTGAAGACTATTTCAAAGACGGACAGCGCTTTGGCGTCCAGATCGCCTATTCCTTTGAAGGTAGAATTGTCGATGGTCAACTGATCGGTGAAGCCCTCGGCTCTGCTGGTGGCATGCGTCGGATTCATGATTTTTATCCCTTTTTTGACGATACATTTGTCGTTCTGTGCGGTGATGCCCTGATCGATTTGGATTTGACGGCAGCAGTGAAATGGCACAAACAAAAGGGAGCGATCGCAACCATTGTGACGAAATCTGTCCCGAGAGAGCAGGTACCCAGCTATGGTGTGGTCGTCACGGATGAAACGGGTCGAGTGAAAACATTCCAAGAAAAGCCATCGGTTGAGGAAGCACTTAGTACTAGTATCAACACGGGTATCTATATTTTTGAACCCGAAGTTTTAGATTATATACCCTCAGGTCAAGAATATGACATTGGTAGCGAGCTATTTCCTCGGCTAGTCGAAATGGGCGCTCCTTTCTATGCCGTATCGATGGATTTTGAGTGGGTGGATATTGGTAAGGTGCCAGACTATTGGCACGCCATTCGCAGCGTTCTCCAAGGCGAGATTAAGAATGTCACCATCCCAGGGAAAGAGGTGTTTCCCGGTATCTACACGGGATTGAATGTTGCCGTGAATTGGGACAAGGTTGATATCCAAGGTCCGGTTTATATCGGTGGCATGACCCATATTGAAGATGGGGCGAAAATTATTGGGCCTTCGATGATCGGTCCCAATTGCTGGATTTGTAGCGGGGCAACCGTCGATAACAGCGTCATCTTCGAGTACTCCCGTCTTGGTGCAGGAGTACGCTTGGTGGATAAGCTCGTGTTTGGACGGTACTGCGTTGACAAGACAGGAGCTACCATCGACGTGCAGGCAGCGGCGCTCGATTGGTTGATTACCGATACCCGTAGAACCTTACCCTCCCAAGAACCCGTAGAGCGACAGGCGATCGCAGAACTGCTGGGAACTGAAAGCTAACACGAATTGGGTGTTAAATCGTTGGAAGGTTAAAAGTTTTACCTTCAACCTTCCAACCTACAACGCTGAATGGTTTCAACTCAGATAAGTATAATTACCCAAGCTCTTCTCGTAGTTTTGCAAGAGCAGTTGAGATTCTTCTAAGGTGATTCGGTGCTCTTGTAAAGCTTGCTCAGTACGGCGGCGGATGCTCTCTACCAAGTCTTCCGCGTCATACTGGACGTAACCCAAGACTTCTTTGACTGTATCGCCCTTCACAACGTGTTCGATTTCATAGCCTCTAGGGGTCAGTTGGATGTGGACGGCGTTAGTGTCGCCAAACAGGTTGTGTAAATTGCCCATAATCTCCTGATAAGCGCCGCTCAGGAACAACCCTAAATAGTAGGGTTGTTTGGATTGTGGATTGAGAGGCTGAGGACTGGGGACTAGAGACGGGTAAGGTTCTCCCTCTCCCCCGATTCCCTTGTTTCCTCTCTCCTCGATCTCCTGAAGAGGGTGGAGTTCCAAGACGGGTTTCACATCCCGAAGATCGATAAACTGGTCAATTTTGCCATCGCTATCGCACGTCAAATCGGCCAAGATACCCCGACGGGTTGGTTCTTCATTGAGGCGGTGAATGGGCATAATCGGAAATAACTGGTCGATTGCCCAAGCATCTGGAACGGACTGGAAGACGGAGAGGTTGACGTAATAAATTGACGCCATGATTTTTTCCAAATCTTCCAAGTCATCGGGGACGTAGTCCTGAGTTCTGGCGATTTCGAGAATTTTGCGGCAGCATGCCCAGTACAACTGTTCGGCTCTGGCTCGCTGCGTGAGACGGAGGTAGCCGAGGCTGAAGAGACTTTTAGATTCTTCGTTGAATTGCACCGCGTCGTGGTAGGCTTCCTGGTAGTTCTCGACGTTGATGTTGCAGTACGTTTCCCAAAGGTTGCGAATAATCAGATGTTCTCGTTCCTGCGGGGGAATGGGTGTTTCCAAGGGGACATCGCTGGTACCGAGTACGTCGAAGATGAGTACCGATTGATGGGAGGCGATCGCACGGCCGCTCTCACTAATTAATGTGGGTACAGGCAACTGACGTTCTTCGCAAGCTTCCTTCACCTCGGCGACGATGTCGTTGGCATAGTTTTGGGTATTGTAGTTTTTCGAGGCATGGAAGTTGGTTTTCGAGCCATCGTAGTCAATGCCTAAGCCGCCACCGACATCGAGATAGCGCATGTTAGCACCTAGGGCGCAAAGCTCCACATAAATCTGGCTAGCTTCTCGGATCGCATCTTTGACGACTCCAATGGCCGAGATTTGGGAGCCGATGTGGAAGTGCAACAACTGCAAGGAATTCAGCATCCCAGCGCTCCGTAGCTGCTCGACACAAGTGATAATTTCAGGAATCGTCAAACCAAATTTAGCGCGATCGCCAGCGGAGGTACCCCAACGCCCCGTGCCTTTGGTACTGAGTTTTGCTCGAACTCCCAGCACGGGTTCAAGGCCCAGCCGACGTGCGGCCTCGATCGCTAGCTCGACTTCTTCAACCTGTTCCAGGACAATGACGGGCTGATGTCCGATGCGTGTCGCTAATAGGGCAGTTTCAATGTACTCTCGGTCTTTGTAGCCATTACAAATCAGGAGAGAATTAGGGGTTTTTAGGATGGCCAGAGCAATCATCAGTTCGGGTTTTGAACCCGCTTCCAAACCAAATTGGTGCGGTTGCCCGAAGCGCACTAAATCTTCCACAATATGACGCTGTTGGTTGCACTTGACGGGAAAGACGCCCTGATAGGTGCCGGGGTATTTGTAGCGCGCGATCGCTTTGGCAAAACAAGCGTTGAGCCGCTCGATTCGGTCTTCCAAAATATCGGAAAATCGAATGAGCAGAGGCAGTCCTAAATTACGCCGCCGTAATGCCTCGACGAGTTCAAACAAATCCAAGGAACCGCCGCGATCGCCTTTAGGAGAAACGGTAACATGTCCGGCCGCGTTGATCGAAAAGTATGGCTCTCCCCATCCTTGAATTCGATAGAGCTTCTCACTATCCTCAATCGTCCAGGTACGACGTGTCGATTGCTCCTGATGCCCGTTTATGTCGGGTCGGACATCTAGTTTCGCCTGCGAGCGCGACTCATGACCGTTATTGATTGTAGATGTTAGCTCTACCCCCATTGTTTTGTCTTACCTTCCATTACTGTCTGCGATTGTCACTCTAGCGTATTTAGATAAAAGCGATCGGGGGGATTTCACGCGATCGGTTCGCAAGATAACTCAACAGGAAATTTATCCAATTTTCTGCTTTACACGTCCTTCTCGTCTTGTTTGTGAGATTTATCTAGAACATGAGCAGGGTAGAGTAGCCATGCTAGAATTTCCCTCATATACCTCATAGAATGGTGGATTCCACCTGTAAAGGCGCAAAAACTTGCGCTGTACTTGTTATTGACCGTTAAGGGCGCAATGCTCCACCCATCTGATAATCCTTCCACACAGCAATATCGCTGGCATTTTCTTCATCAGCTAGTCAACCGTTACCCACTCGCTGTTGTGAGTGCGATTTGGTTAGCACTAGTTTTGATGAGCGGCGTAGCGGTTTTGGGTCTGTTAAATCCCGGATCGATCGAGCAACAAGAGCAGTCCACAGCAATACCAACCCAAGAGACGATTCAGGAACCTGTCGCGATCGCAACGCCACAGACGATTCAACAATCGACTCCTAAATCTACGGCATCCAACGAAAAAGATGATTTACCGCTCTCTCTGTTTTTTGCGATCGCGGTTGGCTGTGCTATTGGTTCCCTAGTCCTTACTCAAGTCCTCAAAGCTTCAACTCAACCTCGCCAACCCTCTCAGTCTCCGCCACCGGCTAAGCCTGTTGGGAAAAAACGACCTCATCCATCCAAAAAACGCCGTCCGGTTGCCAAAAGTCCGCAGCCAACAGGTTCAACAAAACCAACCCTTGAGATCGTAGAAAATGGATTGTCTAGAGGCGACAGCCAACACAACCAAATGACTCAGATCGCAGTTTTGTCACCTGAGGAAATTCATCCCTTAGATGGACGCGAGCAGGGTCTAGCGGACATGATGGATTTACGCAAACGCAAGTCCTTGTCTTCGCTGATGCGTAGTCGGTAATTGTTGTTAGTAGTTAGTAGTTAGTTGTTAGTGGAATTTTTCTTCACCTAACAACTAATAACAAATAACCAATAACTATTTACCTGAGGTTAAAAGCGCTCGCCAGTCTTGAATCGCTTTCTCTGACCACAGCCAGTTTTTGCTCAAGGCTTCGGGTTGAAAGCCAACAGGGTCATCACTGAGAACTTTTTGACGCAGCTTTTGCGATTCACTTAAAAATCTTTGCCGCTGCGTGGGAGCTTGCTGTTGTCCCGATTTCTGTAGTCCCATCGCTAATCCTGCATAGATTGTCAATTCTTCTTTGTTAGCAGCATTTGCTGTGGCACCTGACGTTGCTTTCGTTTCTTGGGTCAGGCGTAGTGCCTCAAACCAGGCATTGTTAGCCTGCTCGTATTTTCCTTCAGCGTAATAGGCAAATCCCAAAGCGGTGAGGTAAGTCGCCGACTTGCGATCGCCTTTGTGGGCTGTTTCCCAGTAACGTCGAGCGTCCGTGACATCATAGTCCTTACTGCCTGCCCGTAGCGATTGCCACGCCAGACGCCCCTTCAAATAGACGATGGATGGGATATCGAGTTGCGATTTGGGAACAGCAGCAAGAGCGGCATTCGCCTGTTTTAAGGCTCCGCGATCGAGCAACACTTCTACAGCCTGTTGTCCTTGAGCAATATTTGCGCGAGTCAACTGTTCGATCGCAATCGCAGTAACTTTAGATGTGTCAGCTGTTGCGAGATCGAGATTCTGGCTGTTAGAAGAGTTCTGCGGGAGTTCGGAAATTGAACCTTTGGGTAACAATTCATCAGGGTTAGGTTCGCGGTTGTGGAAAGCCCAAACGCCTAATAGAGCGATCGCGATCGCGCCGGTTGCCCCCGCTAGTATCATCCACAGTTTAGGAATCCGTCGGCGCTTTCGCCGTCCGGTTTTAGCATCCTTTCTCGCTGATTGTCCAACCGAGTTGGCAGAGTTGACCGTTCTATCTGATGAGGCAGATGGTGACGACTGTGTCGTTCCAGTCGTCGAACCGGTTAGTGCTGATTCTGGTGGGTGGGACGGTGTAGCGTGAGCGGGATGGGCTAGCGATTTTAAGCCAAGAGACTCTGATGCGCCTCGACCTCCCTCATTAGTGTCCTCCGGTACAGTTGGCGTATTGCCTTGCGGTTCTGGCGCAATCTGATTGAGCAAATCT
>DATNPC010000042.1:0-8446 GCA_036703375.1 Allocoleopsis sp. | reverse complement strand
TGGGGCAATTCGATACCGAGTTGAATTACAACAAAACCAAACTGCCCAAGCTAGCAAGCAATGGGAAATCGTTTGGGCAGGTTCTCAAGTGAAGTGTCACCCAGAACGCGGCCATCAAGATTGGTCAACGGAACGTTGCTTGTAGATTGCCCTCAACAAAAAAAGGGTGCTGCCAGCAGCTGTTGTGAGTTAGATATAGCGGTTCTCATTTGGATGAGATACAGCGCTATTGGTTTTAAGGCAGAGGGCAGAAGGCAGAATTGGGTGTATTCCACTCAAGCGAGAACCGCTATAGATGGCAGCGGGTTGGCACCGACTAAATATCGCCGCGAATTTCTTCTACAATTCCATCGCGTAGCAGGATTTCGACATTCATTTTCTGGACTAGGTTATCTCCCTTTTCAACTCGGAAAAAGCTTTCTAGTTGACCTTGATTCACCTCTTGGTTCAGTTCCAGCATCTGAACTTGTTGCAATTGCTGTAGCTGTTGATTTTTCTGTTCTAGGAGTTCGCTTTTCTTTTGGTTGACCTGAATTTGAATGTTCTCAACCTGTTGCACGACTTGAGGACTGCTGGGTTGCAAGCTTTGCTTCTGGATTTCCGCGATCGCTCGATTTCCCTGCATATCGAGTTGTTGCAACTGAGCGTCAATTTGATTAATCTGCGTCTGTAGTTGTTGCTGAACCTCCTCCTTCCAGCGAGGCGTGACGATGGCTTTGATATTGACGGGTCTTTTCAGGAGGATATTTGATTCTTCCATATAGATTGTACTAGGTAGAATTGAACGTTTAAAAGTTTGAAGGTTCAAACTCAATAGGATAACCCAAAGGGGAGACTGTAAAGGTTAAGAGCGATCGGTCACTTGCCTTCCCACCCTCTCTCTTTATCGCCCTGAATCGGCAAACAGCTCGTCAATCGTATCGCGATAGCGATCGAAGACGACAGGCCGCCGAACTTTTAGCGTTTGAGTCATCATGCCATTTTCAATAGAAAACGGTTCTAAAATCAGCTTAAAAGGACCGATCCGATCGTCAGGGCGGTATCCTGGACGATTCTGGACTTCCCGGTTCAATTCAGCGCGAAATAAGCTCTGAACTGGCTTACTATTCAGGTCGATAGTGGTCCGGGATTCCTCTGCGGGCTGACTTTGGCTCTGTTGTTCGTTACTATCGGGAAGACGCAATTGCAGATTTTGAGAGGCAGCCCACTCTTGGAGAGCTTCGAGATTGGGAACGATTAACGCACCAAGCGATCGCTGATCTTGTCCTACAAGCATAATTTGGTCAATATAATCACTTCGCAAACAGGCATCCTCAATTGGCTGGGGTTCGATATTCTCTCCATTAGTAAGCACAATCGTATCTTTTGCCCGTCCCGTCAACACTAGATCGTTCTGAGATGTTACCCAACCCAAATCGCCCGAATCAAACCACCCTTCTGGATCGATGGCTTTCGCTGTAGCTTCTGGATTTTTATAATAACCTTTCATCACCTGTGGTCCGCGAATCAAAACCAACCCGCGTTGACCTAGGGGCAAGGGTTTTCGGGTTTCGGGGTCAACAATTTTGATTTCGGTTTCAGGCATGGGGGGCCCGGCTGTAAAGCGTAAGTTGTGCCAGGGACGCCGCACGTTGGTGACGGGAGAGGTTTCGGTTAAACCGTAGCCCACCAAGACTTCTACACCGATAATCTCAAAGAAATTGTCCAAATGCCTTGCTAGAGAACCCCCTCCACTGATAACTTGGTTAATTCGTCCCCCGGTTGCCTCGCGGACTTTCTGATAAGCCAATTTATCGGCCAGTTGATGAATTGGCCAAAGGGCAGCCGCTTGCACGCTAGCCCGCACTCGTTCGAGACTCGAAGGGTTGAGATGGTCTAAGCTCAATCCCTGGGCAATTCGTCGCGCTTCAATATAGCGTTGGCTGAGTGAGAGCAAGTTTTGCACGAGTCGTCGCTTACTGGGAGGTTGTTCGCGAAACTGCTTTTGCACCCCTTCATAAATCGATTCCCACAATCTTGGCACACCGACCATTAGATGGGGTTTAAACTCTCTCAAGTCTTTTTTAACATTGCGGAGATTCGTGTAAACCTGCGTGCAGCCTTGGGAAAGAATGAAGTACTCCACCGAACGCTCGTAGGCATGCCAAGTGGGAAGAATAGAAAGGACAATATCGCCAGGATTGGGAATTAATACGGCAGGATAGGTTGTGACCTGATGCAGTAGGTTGCCATGAGTGAGCATGACACCTTTGGGTTTACCCGTCGTACCCGAGGTGTACAACAACGTGGCCAGAGTTTCCCGATTGTGCTGAGGGAGTGTCAGTGGATGGGATGCACCCGCTGCCATCAGTTGGGAGTAGTTGAGGATTTTGAAGGCTTCGCTATTTTTCGGCTGCTCATCAGATAGCAGGATTACCCATTGTAGAGACAGCTCCTTGAGTCGAGAACTCAATCGTTCCAAGGTTTTGAGGTTTTCGACAACTAAACCGATACTGCCGCTATCTGCCAAAATATAGAGCAGTTCCTCACGCTCGGCTTGGGCGCTACGCACGACATTCGCTGCACCAGCATTCATAATCCCCTGATCGGCTATCATCCACCGAGGACTGTTGTCGGCAAACAGAGCGATACGTGGCGGAATTCCTGCTGCATCGAATTCTGGTTGGAAACCTAGTGCTTGCAACCCAGCGGCAAATTGCTGAATTTGTTGGTATAACTGAGCGTAGGTTACGCTTGACCCAGGATCACCGTGCGCTCCTACTCCATGAGGGTCTTTGAGGGCAACGATCGTTCCGAAGCGTTGGGCAGTGATAGGCCAGAGTTCCGGAAGAGACTGGACGTTGGAGTAATCGACAGAATGTTGTAAGCGATCGCGTTCTTGTTGAGTCAGTTGAATCGAACTACGGTTAGCAGGATGGGTTGTCTGCATCACTCAATCCCTTGAGAAGTGAATCTTGTTTGTGTCTATACCATACTCCCGTGCCGTTCCAGAATAGAGGTTTTTGTGGACACAATCACTTCTGTCTGCTGAATTGCGATCGCTTCTCTCTCCAATGCAAGACAAAGCCCCGCCACTCCTAGCGGGGCAAATTGCCATACCCTTCACGATCGAATTCAGCTCGACTCAATTGCCTTCAAAGGCTAGAAAACATCTGTAGCATCGATCGCGTGTAGGGGACTAACAGGTAAATTTGTTCTGGCTCTACTTGGGTCAAAAGTTCTTCCACGAGTAGCTGTAGCACTTGTCTGACCAGCTTCCACGACACTCCAATGCTGGGAAAAACTGTAATACACAAAGGAAGCAGTTCCTGTTCCACTGCTGCCGCGCTACCCTCTAATACGCATAACCAGAGGTAAGCCTGGAACACATTGAGATCTCGAATGGTCGCAGCCATAACTCCGGGTTCGTTGAGCACTCCTTGACAGCTGCGATGAGTGGGATACAATTCGGCACTGCGGTAATAAACAATCTCCGCAATCTCCTGAGTTCGAGGTAACATTTGCTGGACAACAGTCATGGTGGGCGAGTCCGGATGATGGCGGCCAGCCGCTTGACAGATGCGCTGCCAGGGCATGCAGGCTTGCTCTTCCATGAATTTGAAATAGGGAGCGAGCAAGACTAGCTCTGGTTCTGTCAGTTGCGCGATCGCAAATCTCGTGCAGAAGTGAAATAATGTCGTAATAAATCCCAGAGCATGTAAGTCTTCCGATCTCAATTCCTCCCGGAGTTCGAGTAATACGGGTTCAAGCTCCTGGGCGAGTTGTTCGATCGGTGGCATCTCTAGGATAGGACTTGCTGCCTGTGCAATCGCATCCATTGATGGGTGCAAGTAGATGTCTAGTGTCTGGTCGTAAACTTGCCTAACTAACTGGGAAAGGCGATCGACCTTGTGCAAATTCATCCAGCTAGGAACGTAGGAACAGAGATTCTTCCTTTGTAAGTCGCTATCGATATAAAAGCTGAGATAACCCTTCACTTTGGCAACCGTTGCCGCTCGTCCTTCCGGTAAAGCGACTTCAACCAATTCCAAGATATTTAAAAAATCTTTTTCTACCGGGAAAGAAGGCCAGTGGGGGACGTAACGGTCAGCCCAAAGCTCAACTAGACGCTGCACTGAAGCACTGTAAACAGAACTGTATTTTGTCATTGCAATTCTCTAATGCTTGCATATCGAGAGGTTCAATCAGCTCGGCTATTCCCATGAGGCGGTACCCAAACATCCGCTCTCCATCTGGTTTCTGGTGGCTTGAAGCGTAGATTTTAGGGGGGTTGGCGATCGGAAGCAGAAACAGTAGATGACCCTGGACTCGTCCAAACAGCAGGAGAACTGAAGTGAAAGAGGATAACGTTTGCTAGTTTACTATCACCTACCCAATGGGCAGTTCAACTCGTAATACAATTTAGCTTTTCGTATTACGCTTGCTGTATTACACTCTCAACCATGGACGGCGCAGCTCCATCTATCTAAAGGGGGATTTGTGGTAAAACGAAAAATTGAGTTGGAAATAGATACAATCAACTTCTCAAGATTCGCTCTAACCGTGCGGCAATCCAATCCATCACTCAGTCAGTATCTCTGTGAAAGCAACAAAATCTTTACTGCAAGTGTTTCAAAGCCGCAAGATGGCGGCTCTTTTGTTTCTAGGTATCGCGTCGGGGCTACCCTATAACTTAACCAGGGATACTCTGAGCGCTTGGATGACGGTAGAAGGGGTAAAGCTGGGTGCTATTGGCTGGTTTAGCTTGGCGAACTTACCCGCAACCCTCAAGTTTATTTGGTCGCCACTGTTGGATCGCTTTGTACCGCCTTTTTTAGGACGGCGGCGCGGTTGGATTGTTATTACCCAGGTAGCTCTAATTGGGGCGATTGCAGTTATGGCACTGCAAAAACCGACCCAAGCGCTGCAACTCCTGGCAATAAATGCGATCGCGATCGCGTTTTTGAGCGCGACTCAAGACATTGCCCTTGATGCCTATCGAACCGATCTCCTAGAAGAACGGGAAGTCGGAGCAGGCGTTGCGATTTGGGTTATGGGGTATCGGCTTGCTTTATTAATCACAGGTGCTCTTGCCCTACGCTGGGCAGAGCAATTTTCTTGGCCGGTTGTTTATCTGTTTATCGCTGCCTTAATGGGTATAGGGTTAGTGAGTGCAATTTGGGCTCCCGAACCCGTTTCGGAAGATGCCGCAGGCAAGCCTCAAACGCTCTTGGACGCCGTGTACCTACCCTTCCTTGATTTTTTTCAGCGGTTGGGTATACGGCAAGGTGTCTTTATTCTGCTGTTTATTCTGCTGTACAAGCTCGGTGATTACCTCGTCGGCAATATGACCAATCCCTTCCTGATTCAGACCGGCTTCAGTCTGGCGACGATTGGGGATATCAAGGGAGGAATGGGCTTAATCGCCACCATTGTCGGTGGTCTCGTGGGCGGGGTAGTTCTGAGTAAAATTGGAGTCAATCGCTCGTTGTGGTTATTCGGGGGTTTGCAAGCTATTAGTAACCTCGCTTATTTTTTCCTAGCGCTAGCGGGAAAAAGCTACCCCCTGATGGTTCTCACAGTCAACATCGAGAATTTTTGTGTGGGATTGGCGACAGCGGCATTTCTCGGCTTTTTAATGAACTTGTGCAATCCCTCGTTTTCTGCGACTCAATATGCTTTGCTATCGAGTCTAGTCGGGATGAGCAGAGATATCCTGGCTTCCCCTGGTGGTGAAATCGCACAACGAACAGGTTGGCAACTTTATTTCTTTTTAACGTTTGCTATCTCATTACTAGGGCTAGTATTTCTGCCACTATTCGCGCCTTGGAATTCTCCGTCTACCCCACCATCTGAAGGTAGAGGGGGGAATGGGGAATAGGTGAAGGCTTAGCCGGAATCGCTTCCGGCACCCGATGTAATAAATTTCGGGTTAAGAGAGGTAGTGCAAGAAGGCAGAAGTCAGGAGGCAGAAGGCAGAAGGCAAGAAAGCTTACACACTAAGCTTTTTAACTTTATAGTAGTTATTTCTGCCACGCTGTACTTAACAATTTCCTTCACGATTCATATTGGACTCAAGGAAGTGGAATGCTCACAAGTTTAAGGACAACCTCGAAGCAATCAGTCCAACTAGCACGAGTAAACCTAGCGTCCTACGAAAGTAGTTAACACCCTCGAATAGCTCTAGCCATGCCCAAGTAAACAAAGAGCCAAAAGCTATGGCATCTAGACCTGTATGGATGTTGCCGCTTTTCACTATTAATTCGAGTACAGTTGCTGTAATCCCAACCAACAGCGGCAGATTTGGCGGTTGAGCAATAACAATATTACCCTCACTGTCTCGAAAGGTTTTATCGAATAAGCTATTTTCCATGCATCTCAGTGTACTTGGCTCTCTTCGACTCCACTCTCCCCCATTAGTCGTAACTCCTCAAACGGTGAGGAAGAACATCATCATAATGGTAGAGAAAATGGGTTACTCTGCTGGTCTGAGTTCCTAGCAACTCAATCCAACGCGATTGCCTAAGAGCACCAGAAGAGAGCCGAACGCTACTATCTGCCTACTATAACTTTGTCAGTGAAATTCTCCTGTAGATAACATGGCTTTTGATAAAGATTGAATTTTTGTTTTAAGATTAACCAGAAAAAAGGTGGGTCTTCTATTAAATATCTTCTCCAAAGCCGTTGAGGTTCAGAAAGTAGTCTGTAAAGCATCTCTAGACCTACCTCACTCATCCATCGAGGACATCTTTTTTTATTGCCAGCTGCGAAGTCAATAGCTGCACCGACCGCTAAGAAGATTCGGATATTTTTTAACTTTCGTCTGTATTTATAAATCCACTTCTCTTGTTTAGGTGCTCCCACCCCTATGACCAATACAGTTGCTGCTGAATTGTTGATTTTCTCAACTATTTCTAGGCATTCTTGTTCGTTTTTCTCAAACCCAAAAGAAGGAGAATGTGCATCAACGACAATAGTTCTTTCCAGTTGACTGTTGATTCTTTGTTGTGCCTTCTTAGCTACTCCTTCGGCAGCTCCTAAAATAAATATTTTTATATTGTCGTTGCTCTTGTGATAATGACAGAACGTAGGGAAAAAATCAGAGCCTGAAATTTTTTCTTTGATAGGTGTGCCTAGAAATTTTGAAGAATATAGTAATATTTTCCCGTCACATACTTTATAGTCAGCACTATTATAAGCATCAAAAAAAGTTACATCACTTTGTAATTTCATCAAGTGGTCTACGTTAGGTGTAAAGACAACACCACCATTCAAATCAAGTTTTTCCAGTAATTCTGCTGTTGATAAGTTATCGATGTAAAGGTTGAGAATTTTAACTTTATTCATTGATTATCATCCTGTATTAAAAAAGAAAACAATCCTTAGACAAACTCGTCATAAGCTGCAAATTCTGTAGCTATTACTAAGTTTGCTAATCGTGCTATTTATGGTTTGCTAAATTTTTTATGATAATCTCGCACTTGTATAAAAAAATCCAGTAGCTTCACACAGTCTTTACAGAAAAAATGAGCAATCTTTACAGAAAAAACATAAATGCTCTTTACTATTTCCTTGGTATATATTACGCATGGAAAATAATTGAAATCAAATAAATCGGAATAAACGCATCTGAAGTTTTTAGAGGTTGAGGTAGGATAAAAGGTTAGCCTTTTTTGTAGCGTAGCGGGGAGCGTTTAGCGCGCGCCTCCCCCAATCCTCAGGTACAAGGGTTGATGGGTGAGAGATGAGAGTTCTTAAGTCGAATGTCACTGACTTAAGCGCTTGTGGCACGCTAAGTGCCGACTACGAACCTATGCTATTTCGGTGACATTCTTCTTAAGTCAGTACCATTTGGCTTGGGTTCATCGCCTTCCACCTGCGGGAAAGGTAATCTTAAATTTAGTTCCCTGACTGCAATCGACTTCCAGCGTTCCCTCTAGCTGCTCGGTCAGTCCTTGTACGAGAGTCAGGCCCAATGAGGTGCTTGTCTCGATATCAAAGGATTCGGGTATACCAATACCATTGTCTCGAACAACTAGCGTGAGCGTGTCACCGCTGTTGACATGAAATTCAACCCAGATTTCGCCTTGACACTTCTTGGGAAAAGCATATTTAAGGGAGTTAGACACTAATTCATTGATAATTAAGCCGCAGGGGATTGCCCGATCGATTTCGAGGAAGATGCCATCAATGTTGGTGTGTAGGGTGACAAGATCGGAGCTGACTTGGTAGGAGTCAAACAGATGACTTGTTAAATCGGGAATATATTGAGCGAAATTAATATTAGCTAAATCGTCAGAGCGATACAATTTCTCGTGCACCAAAGCGATCGATTTAATTCGGTTCTGGCTGTCTTGTAACACTAAAGAAGCCATCAAATCTTGAGTTCGCCTAGCCTGCATCTGGAGCAGACTACTGACAATTTGTAGATTGTTTTTGACGCGATGGTGGATTTCTTTGAGCAATA
>DATNPC010000041.1:0-12774 GCA_036703375.1 Allocoleopsis sp. | reverse complement strand
GTAAAGCTGCACAAATCGCACGCGAATTTATCTTCCCACAACTCCTTGTGTCTCTTCTTTTACTCAACATCGAACATCTGATTCCGCTTGCACGTAGTTATGGTTTTTACATCCATGTTTCCAGGTGCAAGATCTGAGTTAACGAAAAAGTGGCTCGGTTAGAGAAGGTTTGCGATTACATCAGCAGTTGTCATATTGCCGTAGAAAAGATTCAAGATCGCCCCAGCCACGGTTCTCCCTATCGGGTTCGGATCGATATGACCGTACCACCCGGTCACGAGTTAGTCGCTGATAGCAATCCATCCGAACAAAATCAGTACGTTGCCCTAGATACGGTGATTCGAGACGCCTTCAGTATGGCTGAGCGTCAAGTTAAAGAACTCGCCAGAAAACAGCGCGAAAGCGATCGCGCCAAGACGAATGATTCCGCGCAGGACACCATGGCGCTGGTGACTAAGCTCTTTCCCGAACAGGACTATGGCTTTCTCAAAACCCTAGACGGACAGGACGTTTACTTCCATCGCAATAGCGTACTCAACGGCGACTTCGATCGCTTAGAGGTGGGTACTGGCGTGCGGTTTGTTGCAGTACTGGCTGAAGAAGGTCTACGGGCAAGCACCGTGCAAATAGTCAATAAGCCTGGGGCCAATGCTGGCAAGGCAGATGAGACACCGATCGAACCCCCCCTAGGTTGGCAGTAGTAAGCAGTTTTAGTGGGTAATGGGTAATAGAGAAGAAAGAATTTCATTAAATGCTTGTCAGCAACAGCCCATGCCGGGCCTTGCACCCAAACCCTTCGCGTTCCTTCGCGTAAACCTTTGCGTTCTTTGCGTTAAAAAAAGCCAGAATTTGTGCCTCCGTAGAGAACAGTGCAAGATATAAAATGACCTAAGTTAGCACCCGTTTTGCTACCATTACCATGCCTTGCCAACGCTAACGAGCCGTCAAATAAACTACAGACCTTGAACCACTACTTTGCTACGGTTGCCCGTGGTCTAGAACCAATCGCTGCTCAAGAACTCGAACGTCTGGGTGCCTCAGACGTTCGTCCTGATTTTACTGGGGTGCATTTTGTCGGCGATCGCGCTTTATTGTACCGAGTCAATCTCTGGGCGAGAACTATCTTTCGAGTGCTAGTCACTCTCCGCGAATTTCATTGTCCGGATGCCGAGCGCCTCTACCAAGAGGTGCAAAAAATTCCTTGGGAACAGTATCTTCAGCCTCACAATACCTTAGCGGTGAACGCGACAGGGGGCAATCCAAAACTCAACCACACCCACTTTACGGCACTACAGGTCAAAAATGCGATCGTAGACCAGCAGCGCCGTCAATTCGGTCAGCGTTCTAGCGTTGATACTCAAAATCCCGATCTACTCATCAACGTCCACATTCATCACAACCGTTGCATTTTAAGCCTGGATAGTTCGGGTAGCAGTCTGCACAAACGGGGATATCGTCCTGAAATGGGACTTGCCCCCCTTAAGGAAACTCTAGCCGCCGCTCTTCTCGATATGGCTGAGTGGGAGCCAAGTTTACCGTTTTTAGACCCCTTGTGTGGTTCTGGCACCCTACCATTAGAAGCGAGTTTAAAAGCCTTAAACATTGCGCCCGGATTATTCCGCCAGCAGTTCGCCTTTGAGAAGTGGAGTGATTTTGACGAACCGTTATGGAATCAGTTACTCAAAGAAGCAGAAAACAGCGAGTTACCTGAGCTGAAGGCACCGATTATCGGATGCGATCGCGATCTTGATATCCTCAATCAAGCCCGCATTAATGCTGAACAGTGTGGCGTTGCTGACAAGGTCACGTTTACGCAAAAAGATTTATCCGTATTGTCTCTTCTAGACGCCCCAGCAGATCGTGGCGTGATTATCTGCAATCCTCCCTATGGAGAGCGGATAGGAGATGTCAAACAACTAGGGGATTTGTACAAATTGCTCGGTGATGTCTTCAAGCAAAGCTTTAAAGGTTGGACGGCGTTTGTGTTAACTGGAAATAAAGAGTTAGCCAAACGAGTGGGACTCAAAGCCTCTCGTCGTATTCCTGTTGACAACGGCTCAATCCCTTGCACCTTGCTGAAATACGAACTGTATTAATAGATTGTTGGATGGGTATTGCTGGAGATTGTAAGGTGGGCATTGCCGAAATTAATTCATTGGACAAGACAAATATTGATTCGGCAATGCCCACCCTACCTGTAAGTCACTAAATCTAGTGAGTATCTGGAAATCTTAGATGTTAGACAAGTCTGGCTGTGATGATGCAGTAGTCTCATCACTAAATTTCTCAATCTGTCGAGTCTTGAAAGACCCAAACCAAGATAGAAGTCTGGGCAAACTTAGGCAGATGAATGTATTGAGCAGTGTTAGTAACAAAAACTCCTTGAGATCCATCTTGTATTTCCTTCCTTTGCAAGCTGTATTGTTCGCAGATCAGTATTTTTCACAATCGGCTGAGCGAAACATCTGAGCAGCCGATGAAGTCTTACCCAAGTGAGCAAGTGCAAGTTATAAAAACTGTGTCAATAGATAAAAGGCTAAAACCCTCTCTAAAGCGGAACGCTGAATTTTATTCCGATCGGAGTAACAAAAGCTTTGAGGTAGCGATCGCTTTTTAATGCATGCAACCAATCAGGCTGATTGCTGAGAAAATGCTAGGTTGATTCCTAACAACTTTAGTATGAACTAAATATTGAAGATTTTGTGAAGTTCAATGTTTTGATTACTTGATGGATACCATAGGTCTTTACCATTACAAATCAGGTCAAGCCATAACCTTTCTCGGCTGAAGGCGGTACATCTGTAAGAGCGCACGTCTGTATGCTCTTACAATCGGGTGTATCACACCGATGTTGGTTTACGTGCAACGATCGCAGCACGGGCTTTCGGCAAAGGGTACTGACCGTAACTATGCATGATTTCAGCCTGAAAGCCCAGTTGATGGAGTTCTTCCGCAAGCTCTGTCGCTTGGTATAACTGCTGGCAGTGTACTTCTTCATCCCGCCTGTAGTATTCCCCCACTTTGCGAAAGGTAATAATCCGACGGGTTAAGAGCCCCTGTTCCTCCTCCTTTTCAACTAGTACGACCCAATCCTCTCCTTCAGTAAATCCTCTCGTTGGGGTTCCCTGTTCTACCTGTCCGGGTTCGACAATGTCGAAAATGAAAACACCTCCAGGCGTTAACGCATTATAGATGCGACCAAAGAGTTGAAGGAGCATATTGCGATCGCTATCTGGATCGAACAGGTAATTAAAGCATTCACCAATCGACGTGACGGCATTGCACGGTGGGATATCAGCCTTGAACAGTGACTCGACTCGAAACTCAGCATCTGGCACTCTTGTTCGCGCAATCTCGATCATTGATTCAGAGATATCGATGCCAAGAACTTGGTAATGAGCCTTTGCAAGTTCTCGCGCCCACAATCCGCTACCGCACCCCAAATCCACGACTAAACCGTCCCGGATTTGATTTTGAGCCAGGATTTCCAGTATGCCTGGAGCAGATTTGAGAGCATAGCCGCTGAAGCCGACATCATGAATAAACGCGAGGTCTTCTTTGTACCACTCTTTCATCTTGCAACCTGTCTACCCACAACCTAACTCTTTATTCTGGGTCAAGTTTGCTTGAGCGATCGCACCCGTGGACTTAAGATGAATGGCACTGAAATAATATATGTTCGTAGTCGGCACTGAGCGTGCCACCAGCGCTTAAGCGCTTACTACAAACGCTTAAGTCAGTGCCATTCGACTTAAGGAATGGCGCTGACTCGTCTAGCCTGGAAATAAATTTCCGGCTCAAAGCTCATACCATTGCTGGGCTGAATTCACCTTCGAGCTTGCTAACCGCCATCTGAATGCGCTCTAGCGCTTCTTGGATATTCTCTAACGAATTGGCATAGGAAATCCTTAAATATCCATCGCCAAATTTTCCAAATGCTGTACCTGCCAGTAGAGCAACACCTGCTTCCTGCAAGAGATAATCTGCCAGTGCCTCACAGGACAGGGGAATCTGTTTCACGTTAGGGAATGCGTAAAAAGCACCTGCGGGTTTGAGACAGGAGATTCCGGGAATCGCATTTAACCCATCCACCACCGCATCTCGTCGCCGTTTGAATTCAGCTACCATGCGATCGACAGAATCTTGCGACCCCTTCAACGCTTCAATTCCAGCAATTTGAGTAAACGAACAGGTACAGGAATTGGAATTAATCGACAATCGAACCATCTTCTCAACCAGGGGTTGAGGAACGACGCCATAGCCCAATCTCCATCCCGTCATGGAAAACGTTTTTGAAAAACCATCCACTAGAATGGTTCGCGCTTTCATGCCAGGAAAGCGAATAATGCTATCGTGGTTTCCCTCATAGAGGACGCGGGAATAGACTTCATCGGAAAGAATATAAAAGTCGTGCTTGTTCGCCAGTTCTGCAATTATTTCCAGTTCATCGTTTTGCAAGATACCTCCCGTTGGATTATGGGGAGAATTGAGAATCAACAAGCGCGTCCGTTCTGAAACGGCATCAATCAAATCATCAAGATGAAAGCGAAAGTCAACCTCCTCTCGTAACGGTAGGGGAACTCCTTTTGCCCCGACAAAGTTAATCACAGATTCATAGATTGGAAAACCTGGATCGGGATAAATGACCTCATCTCCTGCATTAATCAGGGCTAAAAGCGTGAAAAAGATAATCGGTTTAGCTCCAGGCGTGACGACAACTTCATCGGGATAGACTTCAATTCCTCGTGTTACCGAAATATGCTCGGCAACAACTTCACGAAACTCGAATAGTCCTTCAGCCGGGCCATATCCGGTGTATCCATCTTTCATTGCCCGGAACGCCGCTTCACAAATATTGAACGGTGTAGGAAAGTCGGGCTGCCCAATTTCGAGATGGACAATCTTTCTGCCTTGAGCCTCTAGGTGTTTGGCTTTAGCTAAGACATCGAAAGCGGATTCGGTTCCTAAACGATTCATGCGCTCTGCTAAGTGCATTTGAACCCCCTAATTTGCTAATTTGTGTGGTTTATCTCAGTCCTGGAAGCTAATGCATCGTCCAGCAGTGGGAAATCGTAAAGCCAGTTCGGTCAAGCTTAAGAGAGGCTTTCACAATGCAATCTGAATGCAACCGATCTACTTTTTTGCAATTGCTTTACAGGCTAAAGCTGCCAAACGTGCGATCTGCACTGACGCTCCAAGATAAGGCTTAGCTTCGCGATCGCGCCTCCCCTTCAGTTTCGTAACAAAGGGATGCTATGCCCCAGGTTTTATTCTGTATCTAATTTAATTATGGTATATCAAGCTACTGAAAATATAATAAGATAGATATATTGATTCTGTTCTCAAGCCCCGGTGTTTGAGGGGTAAAAATTTGTAAATTAACCCTAGGGCAATGGCTGAAATAGATGATTTCCTAAATGGGATCGTCTCAAAAACGGTGACAGTCACTTATCTGCATTTCCCTTACTAAGTCTTGGCAGCGGCACTTTTCTGTAAGTAACTATAGGATATGTGTCGCTTGAACCAGCAATTGGAATTGGCTTGTAACAGCAACAATAACTGAAATTCAATAGCCCCCGTATCGGTATCAGCAAGTCCTGGAAAATATCTGAGGCTAAGGACTCTACTTGGGATGAAAACGATTTTAGTGACTGGGTCTAGAGGTCAACTGGGAAGTGACCTTGTTATGACCTTACGTCAGCGTTATGGAACAACACAGGTTATCGAGAGCGTTCGGGAAGCAGCGCCACGTTTAGCAGGCAACTCGCTCCCGAATGAAATCCTGGATGTGACGAATGGACAGCGTCTCCAGGAAATTGTCGAACGATATAAGATTGATACGATTTATCACTTAGCCGGGTTGCTGTCTGCCAAGGGAGAACAGAATCCGGAGCTTTGTTGGAACGTCAATATCAATGGACTAAAGAATGTACTCGATGTGGCGCAATCTCATCGATTGCAAGTATTCTGGCCGAGTTCCATCGCCGTATTTGGACCGCATACCCCCAAAATCGATACACCCCAAATAACTGTAGAAGACCCATCTACGGTGTATGGCATCACAAAAGTGACTGGGGAGTTGCTCTGCCATTACTATGCACACCGGTTCGGAGTCGATGTCCGCAGCCTCCGCTTACCAGGAATTATCAGTTACAGTACTCCTCCTGGAGGCGGTACAACCGATTTTGCAGTGGAAATCTTCTATGCCGCCCTTAAGCACGGTACTTACACCTGCTTTGTGCGTCCGGAGACTCGTCTTCCGATGATGTATATGCCGGACGCTATCCAGGCTATCCTCCATCTAATGGAAGCAGACTCTGCCTCAATTAAAGTCCGCTCCAGCTACAACATTGCGGCGGTAAGCTTCTCAGCGGAAGAACTGGTGGCTGAAATTCAGAAGTATCTGCCTGAGTTTACCTGTAATTATGCACCCGATTTCCGGCAGGCGATCGCAGATTCGTGGCCTTGTGCGATTGATGATTCCAAGGCGCGTGCTGACTGGGGCTGGAAACACACCTATGACTTATCTGCGATTGTCGCAGATATGCTGGCGAAACTTGATGGGCAGATAACGAGAGTAGAACACGAGTCTATATTCACACCTGCTAAGGCTTCTGCTTAACACTAATACGAGGGAATTCAGCGATGTTTGCCACAGCAACTGAGGTCTTTGAGCCAATTCTCGATGATATCTACAACTCTGGTTTATATAAGGAAGAACGGCTTCTAATGTCTCCGCAGGATGCGGAGATTGAAGTTCAGGGGGGTCGGGAAGTCATCAATTTTTGCGCCAATAACTACCTAGGGTTAGCCAATCATCCCGACATAATTGCCGCAGCACAAGAAGGGGTTGCTAAATATGGCTTTGGTCTGTCGTCGGTGCGTTTTATTTGCGGGACACAGACGATTCATAAGGAGTTAGAATCCAAGATTTCGGCATTTCTCGGTACGGAGGACACCATTCTCTATACCTCTTGTTTCGATGCTAATGGTGGACTATTTGAAACTCTTTTAGATGCTGATTGTGCGGTCATTAGTGATGCGCTCAATCATGCCAGTATCATTGACGGGATTCGTTTGTGTAAAGCGAAGCGATACCGGTTCGCTCATGGCGATATGCAGGAATTGGAGCAAGCACTCCAAGACTCGCAATCAGCCAAAATCCGCTTAATCGCAACTGATGGGGTGTTCAGTATGGATGGTGATATCGCGAAGCTGGAGCAGATTTGCGACCTCGCCGATCGCTATGATGCTCTAGTTATGGTGGATGATAGCCACGCTACGGGGGTGTTGGGGGCAACAGGACGTGGCTCTGTGGAACACTGTAATGTGATGGGGCGGGTGGATATTATCACCAGTACGCTGGGGAAAGCGCTGGGCGGAGCATCGGGCGGCTTCACGACAGGACGCAAGCCGATTGTTGATTTGCTGCGGCAGCGATCGCGTCCTTACTTATTTTCCAATACGCTGGCACCTGCGATCGCTTTCACGAGTATTAAAGTGCTGGATTTGCTGAGTGAAACCAGCGAACTGCGGGAACGATTGATGGAGAATACTCGTTACTTCCGGCAACAAATGAGCGATCGGGGTTTTGAGATTAAACCGGGTATTCACCCGATTGTACCGATTATGCTCTATGACGCGAAGCTGGCACAAGATATGGCGCGTGACTTGCTTAATGAGGGTATTTATGTGATTGGTTTTAGCTATCCTGTTGTTCCGCAAGGTCAAGCTCGGATTCGCGTTCAGGTGTCTGCTGCTCATACACGGGAGCATCTGGATCGGTGTGTTGATGCTTTTAGGGGCATCGGGAAAGGGTACGGAATGATTAAGTTCTGATTTTTTTTACGCAAAGGACGCAGAGGTTTACGCGGAGGTACGCGAAGGTTTTTGGGGCAAGATGTTAGTTTTCTATTCTTTTCTCTTCTCTGTGGTTGGTTAAAAGAGGAAAATCGTCATGATTGAAAACATCCGAGAACGACTGAAGATTCCGCCTGGAAGGTTGGAGGCTATCAACGAGCTCCTGATAGCTCCGAATATGCGTGTAATTGATGATTTCCTTGATGTTGTTTCTAAGTACGGGACTCCGGAGGAGATTAATGCTCAGGCAAAAGGAGCTATGGAGCGTTCGGCACTGCTCCAACAAGTTAAACGAACTCAGCCAGAATATTTGGCTGACTTGCAATGGCTGCAAAAGCAAGTAGATAAGGGTGCTTTTATTAGCATTGCAGAGTATCGGCGCAACGTGCTGGGAAATAACGCCGATGATATTGCTTTTGCCGATGATTTTGCCGTTACTCTGGAAATTAGTGCCTGCCAGTATTTTCCCTGGGTGATTGCTGCTGCAAAACGCGCGATCGCACAACGAGTCTTTATGCCGGGACGCTTTATCCGAGTCCGTAAGATGAGGGAACAGGCAGCGGATGGCGATTTGCCTGCGGTTGCTGCTGCTATGCAAATTATTGGCGCGAGTTTTGTGGAAACTCTGGATACGAAGGGAACTGATGGTTCAAATGTCCATCTGGGCGGTGCTGAAACCATCACGGGTTACTTCGGTGGTGTCGGTCAGCCCAATGAGTACGCTTTAAAATGGCTTGACGAGTACCTCTACTATTACACCAACTATGGCATCCGGCAGGTACTTACTCTCAACCCTGGAACGGTGCTGCTTGGCTATCTTCTCCACCGTATCGGGGTCGATATCGAGTTCAAAATCTCGGTATTTATGGGAAATGATAATCCCTATTCGGCGCTATGGACTCTCCTCACGGCCAAGCTATTCTCTAGGGATGATGGTAGTTCTCCGTTGATTGGGTTTAATTGGAGTAACTCGGTCAACAACGAAACTATCGAGATTACGAGCCAGTTTCGGAAAGCTCTGGACTTGGAGAGCATTGTCCGTTTTGAACATCACATTACGGAAACTTGGAAAAGTATTGTGCGGCAGCCGTACAACCGTAGGGATGAGTTGATGACGCTTGGCGATCGCGTGCCGAATATCTCAGCTAAGCATGAGGGGGGCGATCCAGAAATCGAACAGACACGCAAACACCCATCGGACATCCTAGACTATTTTCGCGACAAGGAGGAGATTATTGCGTCTGGAGATTGGGAACATTTAACTTTGAACTTTTTGGATAAGTTCGATGCGGTGAATAGAACAGCGCGATCGCTAACGGAGCATGGCCTATCGTTTGTAGCCGCTCAGAAGTGTCACCCCTTAGAACGGCGGACTAGTGCAGCAAGAGACTTAGCGTTGCCAGTTTGAAACGAGACTCAGAATACTCCTGTGGAGAAGCCATCTACAGGAGTTAGGAGGGATTATGACAAATTTTGCAACCGACCGGACTTCGACCAATACTGAGGCTATTAATGAGTCGCCCTTTCAAGAAATTAATGGACTTCTCTTCTACCAAGAGGATTGTAAAACTCCTCAGTTTCTAAACTCATCGTTTGTTACCACGCTATTTGGTGAGGCTGTTGTTGTAGACCACTTTGTCCTGTTGTTTTCTAATTTAAAAAACCTGACCGACTATGCTCATGATTTAGTTGAGTATGGCGCTCAAATTATCGAAGGGCCGGCAAAATGGCCGCAAGACTTCTGCCCCAACCAAGACCCATTACCTGACGATCTTTCGATGTATTTTCTGTCGATGTTGATGCCATCAGGTGGAATTCTTGTGCTGAATTCACCTCATGCAGCGAACGATCAGCTCGATCGCTTACTTCAGGAGCGCGGTATTCATGCCGTTCATCACGTTGCCCTTCGCGTTAATGATGTAAAGACGGCAACAGAAATATGGCAGAGAAAGGGCTTCATTCCCTTGTCTGCAAGTCCTCAAAATGACGGCTGCTTGTGCCAGTGGTTCTTGAGTAACCAAGCAGGACAAATAATAGAGCTAATTTGTCGCCAGTGCGAGGGCGGAGCTACCTTCTCTTGCCAGAACGCGGTTGGTTTACGCCTTTGCGAGGAGGAAGTTGAGAAAGTATAGTTGAGGAGCGATCGCACACCTTTGGTACTGGAGTTTAACACTCTAAGATTTCCTGGATAACACTCTTCAAATCTCTGTCAGCAGGACGTTTCGTAAACTGCTCGTGACTATAAATCCATACAAGTCTGATTACGCAGGCAGTTGTATTAACTAAATACATCAATCGGATTTGTCCAGAAGCCCCTTTGGAAATCCTAAACTCCAGCTTGTGAAACGTCCATCCTTCAGTTAGCTGAATTTTCCCAGGTAAAGGTTCATTACGGGAATTTATAGGGTACTGATCTTCAGTCAAATCTTCTAGGATTTCCGTAACAAGCTCAACAAATCTATTCCCATGAACCTTTGCAAGTTTTTTGAAAGAACGTTTAAAGTTCTCAGACGATTCAATCGAGAAGGGAGTTGAGCCAGTCACGCACTTCTCCTTTTTGAATGCGCGTTGAGGATTGCGAAGTTTGAGCATCCTTCAAAACTTCAGACATTACCGACTCATACGCAGGGTTTTCACGCTCTATCACATCAAGCTTCTGGCGGCCTAACGCTTTCATATCCTCCCGAAGAATCGGCTCAGTCGAACTTGCTTGAGGTGGCAATCCCTTTCGAGCTTTCTTCCAAGGAAACTCAAAGTGGGTCATATCACTAAGTCGATAGGCATGGTAGCCACCGAAATATCCCCAAATTTCTTCTAGAAGTTCTCTGTTGCGATCGGGAATCTCTAACAAGAACTCTTTGCTAGGGATAGGTAATTGCTTAGCTTCAAACTCACTGTAAAACCGATAGGCCGGAGGACACACAGGACTATATCGCCATGCTTGGATTTCCTCATCAAATAATGGCTCATCGTACAACGCTAAATGTAAGCTTTGTGCATAATACAGAAGCTTTTGAACCTTCATGTTGGTCATTTCAGCTTCTATACCGTCCTCGTAAGCTCTCACAATGAAGTAGCGAGCCACATTGAGACAATCAATCATAGCTCAGACCCACAAATCAAAATAAACTTTTTATTTTAACAAAATTAAAGGCAGACGCACCCAAATACTATTGTAATCGAAGTCAGTCTCTTTTAGTACTTGTGTACTATTTCATGGATCGGCTGGGAGAGAGATCGCGCTTTAGCTTCATCATTCAACCCATGTTCTGCATCCTTTGAGCGCATTTCTACGTCTGTTGGCGATCGCATAGATAATTTTGTCGTTGCTGCCAGATGGCTTCAAGTCGGGAGAACGCTTCTTCTGTATAGCGTTGGGCTTCTTGCACGATAGCTGACCACAGGACATTGAGGGCTTCTAGGTTTGGGCAGAAGCGGATTAGGGTACGGCAAGCGGAAATCCACTGCTCTAGTTTGCGGTAACTGACGAAGTAACCGCCCAATCCTTCGATATGCACCCAAAGGACGTTATGCCATTTTTCCCAATTGAGGATGCGTTCTGGGTTGAGTTCCAGGTGTTTGGCGAGTTGCTTGAGGGTAATGACAAAGGTTTGGGGGTTGATGCGGTGGCGTAGCGGTTGCATGGCTGTTTTGGGATTGAGGAGGCATTAGACCCCTTGCATAAATCCTGGAATGCCCCCTCAATCCCCCAATACTGGGGGACTTTGAATTCAGGTTCCCTCCAAAATTGGGGAGTAGGGGGGCGAAAATCTACTTTTGCGAGGGGATTAGGTCTGTAATTACTCAATGAGGACGCGACGGCTGAGAATACTGACCACTTCACCGGGATTTTGGGTAGGCTGTGGCTTGCTCCATTCACTAACTTCAGCGTAGCCAAGACGATAGAAGGTGTGAATGGTGCTATTGACGACTTTGGGAGTACTGATGACCAGGATTTTGAGGGGGACTCGATTGGGTTCTGATGGGGTGTTGGCTGGGATAGGCGTTTCAGGGTCAGTGGTTCGATCAGTGTCGGGAATAAAGTCTTCTGCCATTGGAATTGACCTACTTTTTTGGTTGATGCTGTAGTTCACAATCAGGAACATAATTTTCATCATACCAAATTGTTCACAATTAGGAATATTTACTTGGTCATGAGCCTCTGACACCATGTAACTCATGGGAAAAGCAGGCAAGGCTTTGAGGCAGGTATTGGAAGCCTACGAAATTAGCCAAAATAAATTGGCGGTGACGATGGGAATCGGGCGCTCAACAATGCACTACTGGTTCAGTGGGGAGAGAGATCCAGCGGCTGAGGCAGTCTTGGATATTAGAAAGGGGCTTCGGAAGATTAACCCAGTTGCGGCAGAGGAGTTTATTCGGTTGTACTTAGATGAGTCAGATGAGGATGAGAAGCAGTCGTAGGGGATGAGGGAAGCGATCGCGCACAATTTAGCAAAGAACCGTATATTTCGCCCTTGAATAGTTACGGAAATCCCTCTTGTCACTCCTAATGCATTTACTGATGCATTTATTTAAAATAGATATAGTGAAACTAAATTTTAATAAACTTTAAATATATGGAACAGACAAAGCACTATTTTGAAGAAGCTCAAGAACTTATGGAGTTCAATGAGTTTTTACAGAAGCTCATCGATATGGGGCATCTTGATAATCCTGCCTTGGGAATCACAAAAAAAGTGATAGCCGAAGGTAGGGAAAGTTTATCAAAACAGCAAGATTATGTTTTTCGGACTCATGTTTTAGATAAATTTGTAACAGAAGAATGCTCATTTTTGACGTGTAATATTCCTTGGTCGGAAATGTATGAAGCCTTGGATAACGGAGGCTACTGTGGCTACTGCGTTCATAAAATGGAAAAATTGGCGAGCGAATAAATAGCAAAATACTATA
>DATNPC010000040.1:0-2651 GCA_036703375.1 Allocoleopsis sp. | reverse complement strand
GATAAGCCAGAGCCGTTTACCGAGCAAGACCTCAAGGCGATTAAAAAAGAGATGATCAAAATCATCAATCGCAAGTTGCCGGTAATTCGGGAAGAAGTCAGCCGTGAGGAAGCCGAACGTCGCATCCAAGCAATTAAAGAGCCTTACAAGCTGGAAATCCTAGAAGGGCTAGAAGACCCGATTACGATTTACCACTTAGGGGATGAGTGGTGGGATTTGTGCGCTGGGCCTCATGTGGAGAATACGAAAGACTTGAACCCAAAAGCGATCGAACTAGAAAGCATTGCGGGTGCTTATTGGCGAGGAGATGCCACCAAAGCCCAGTTGCAACGCATCTACGGCACTGCCTGGGAAACCCCAGAGCAGTTAGCCGAATACAAGCGCCGCAAGGAAGAAGCGCTCAAACGCGATCACCGCAAGTTAGGGAAGGAACTGGGACTATTTATCTTTTCTGATATTGTCGGACCGGGACTGCCACTGTGGACGCCCAAAGGCACGGTGTTGCGGAGTACCCTGGAAGATTTCCTCAAACAGGAACAGCTCAAACGCGGTTATCTGCCAGTCGTGACACCCCACATTGGCCGAGTAGATTTGTTTAAAGTTTCGGGCCACTGGCAGAACTATAAAGAAGATATGTTCCCAATGATGGCAGAGGATGAAAAAGCCGCTGCTGCCGAACAAGGCTTTGTCCTCAAGCCGATGAATTGTCCTTTCCACATCCAGATTTATAAGAGCGAGTTGCGTTCTTATCGGGATTTGCCCATGCGTCTTGCCGAATTTGGTACCGTTTACCGCTACGAGCAATCTGGGGAATTGGGTGGATTGACGCGAGTGCGCGGCTTTACGGTAGATGACTCGCACTTGTTTGTCACGCCAGAGCAACTTGATGCGGAATTCCTCAGTGTAGTGGATTTGATTTTGTCAGTGTTCAATAATCTGCAACTGAAGAACTTTAAAGCACGACTGAGTTTCCGCGATCCGGCTGATGATAAGTACATCGGCTCGGATGAAGCGTGGAATAAAGCCGAATCTGCCATCCGTCGTGCTGTAGAAACGCTGGGGATGAACTACTTTGAAGGGATTGGAGAAGCGGCGTTTTATGGACCGAAGCTAGATTTTATCTTCCAAGATGCTCTCGATCGCGAATGGCAACTCGGTACCGTACAGGTAGATTACAACCTACCAGAGCGATTTGACTTGGAGTATGTCGCGGAAGATGGTTCCCGCAAACGTCCAGTGATGATTCACCGCGCACCGTTTGGCTCGCTGGAACGACTGGTAGGGATTTTAATTGAGGAGTATGCGGGGAACTTCCCCTTCTGGTTAGCGCCCGTGCAGGTACGAATCGTACAAGTGAGCGATGCTTACTTGCCTTATGCCAAGGAGGTGGTTCAGAAAATGAGAGCGCTGGGCATCCGGGCAGAAGTCGATACCAGTGGCGATCGCTTACCCAAACAAATTCGCAACGCGGAGAAGGAGAAAATCCCCGTGATGGCAATTGTAGGCGAGAAGGAAGTCGAGTCCAACAGTCTCAGCATTCGCGTCCGCGTCCCAGGAGAACCCTCGAAAGATTTAGGTGCAATTCCTGTGGCAGACGCTAGCGAGAAAATGAAAGATGCGATCGCAAATCGAGAGGCGGCAGTGTCCTTCACTTAAGGTGTAGATGGATTCACTCTCGATTTCCTGACTAGGGGTATGACTGTGTCATGCCCCTAGCTAGGAAATCGTAAACGGTTAGCGAGCGCACTGCACTGCTTGACAGAATCCTCTCGAAACGAGAGGATTGAAGAGTGTCGTGCTCAGCTCTTTGCTATCTCATCCATGTGACAACACATGCATTTAATTGCGATTCGCAATCTACGCGCTGATGCAGCTCAGTATCCCGATGCAAATAAGCAAATCGATGCCTGGTATGCAACCGTGAAGAAGGCACAATGGCAGAACTTGGAGGATGTTCGTAAAATTTACCGAGAGGCTGAAGCGGTTGGGAACTTCACCGTCTTCAATATCAAAGGTAACGACTATCGCCTAATTGTTGGTATCGACTACGAAGACCAAACAATTTACTACAAATATTTTTTAACTCATGCCGAATACGACAAGGGCAAGTGGAAAAATGACCCTTACTTTTGACCAATCTGCTTATCGCAATCTACTAGCTGACGTTGCTCCCAAAGTAATTGAGACGGAGGAAGAGTACGATCGCGCCTTGGCAGTGGCAGAGCGGTTAACGTTTACAAAAAATCGCACTCCTGAGGAGCGTGCTTTACACAAGTTGCTAGTAACGCTGATAGAAGCGTATGAGGTGCAGAATTATCCGATGGATCGATCTTCACCTCATGAAATCCTCCAACACATCATGGAGTCCAGTGGCACCCGTCAAGCAGACTTAGTGGGTGTTATTGGCTCGAGTGGAGTGGTGTCGGAAGTTGTCAATGGCAAGCGATCGATTAGTAAAGCACAAGCCAAAGCGCTTGGCGATTACTTCAACGTGCCACCGACGCTGTTTATCTAGTGCATCCCGGCAGAAGTAACTGACCACCCCTTGGGGTGGTAAAAAAGAGGAGAGACACACTCACTCCAAGTCGCTGTCTCGACTGATTAGGAACGTTCTGTTTACATGGCTTACCCTCAAGCATCTCGTATCACTT